>JAAWBG010000130.1 GCA_022792535.1 Lachnospiraceae bacterium | reverse complement strand
ATTTAAAAGACTAAAGGACTTAAGAGAAGATCACGATTATACCCAAACAGAATTAGCTGATAAGTTAGGAATCTCTCAGAGAGGATATTCCCATTATGAAAAAGGAGATAATGATATTCCTACTGAAATATTAATTCGTCTTTCTCAAATTTATGGAACTTCTACTGATTATATTTTAGGACTCAGTAATCAACGGGTAAAAGAACGTCAAAAATCTGAAAAAGATAAAATACAAATGTGAAAAAAAATTCATTTTTTAAACGTTTTCTTTGTCAAAAGCCAAGTAAAAAACTTAGGTAATAGAATGAATAAAGATGATTTCTGTTCAATATAGAAATCATCTTTTTCAATTTCACTAATATTTATAATTCAATAAAGTCTTGTTTTAAATATATTTTAATAGATATATTTCTCTCACCATCTAATCTTTTGAAACATAGATTTTTGAATATTGTATTTGTTGTATTCTATCCTCACTAATCATTTTTGTATTGATATTGTATTTTTAAAATAAATCACTTGAAATTTTTTATAATTTTTATACTCTTTAATCAATTTAATAGTTTTCTGATACTATAATATTCTTTCACAATAAACCTATAATGAGATTTTATTTGTGCTCTTTATAGATTGCATTTTATTTCTTAATTATCTTTATTTACAAATTCATTTAGATATTTATTCATTTGTTTTTTTAAATCTAGACGCTCAAGAGCAAATTCAATATTGGCTTTTATATAACCAAATTGATTTCCAACATCATAATATTTTCCATTTAATTTACAAGCATAAAATGTTTGTTTTTTCATAAGTGATAATAAAGCATCTGTTAGCAAATATTCACCATTTACTAAATTTAAATTTTCCAGTTCTTCAAATATTTCCGGTTTTAATATATATCTTCCTAATGTTCCATCTTTACTAGGCGCCTCTTCTAGCTTTGGTTTTTCTACTAATCCTTTTACTTTAAGTGAAAAAAAGTCTTCATATTCTATAATACCTTTTTGGGGTATCAAATAATTATCTAATTCTTCTGCACAAAGTACATTACAATCATATTTTTCATATACATCTATCATTTGTTTTAAACATGGAATTTCTGATTTTATGATATCATCCCCATAAAGAATGGCAAATGGCTCATCTCCAACAAATGTTTTAGCAAGTAATGCTGCATGTCCTGTACCAAGTGGTTCTCCTTGTCTTATATAATAAAATTTAGCTAAATTAGAAATGCCTTTTATCATTTCTAATGTATTATTTTTGTTATTTCTTTTTAATCGTTCTTCCAAT
>JAAWBG010000129.1 GCA_022792535.1 Lachnospiraceae bacterium | reverse complement strand
GCTGCCTGATTGAGGACAGGCTGGGAGAAAAGGCTTTTGTCTATGGAGACATTACCCAGGGGCAGTGCAAAAGGGCAGTGGAGCTGGCCAATCAATATCTGAAAAAGCCGATTCGCGTCCCGGCTCGATGCGAGAAGCAGCGGCTGTATGAGCGTATCTCGCGGCTTCCCCTGGAAGAACTGGACCAGGTGGAGCTGTTTAAGCGGCTTTACCTCGGTGCCCAGGAAGAAAGCTTTGGCAGCTTCATGAAAGAACATTTTCAGGAATCCGTTTTATCGGAGTACTGGAAGGAAGAGTTTTCCGGGCTCCATATTGGTACTGCAGGATTTGGAAAATATTTAAAAACCTGCTTGTCATGGGGATTTGAACTGGAGCCATTGTGCAGGATTATAGATATGAAGGATAACGAAGGAAATTCCCGGCACCAGGAGTTTATAAAAGCGGTCATGGACTGCAAGCTTCACCTGCAGGACAAGAATACGGAAGATTATCTGGATATTGAGCAGGATTCACCGCAGCCATACAGCATTTGGACGCTGTTTGCAAAGGCAGCCTTTGGTTCCGCGTATAATCGGAAGGTAAATCGCTATATCCCCCTCGAAGAGATCCGGGCAGCTTTAAAACGAGGCTTGGGCGCGGACTGCGATGTAGACCGGTGTATCGATCAGTATTTAGAGGAGGAAGCTGCCGCGCCCGAGATCGATGCCTTGAACCCCGAGCTTTCGCAGCAGGAACAGCGTCAAATGATCCAAACCGATGCGTCAGAAGTCTTTTCCCAGTTCATGGACAGCAAAATAGAGGAACTGCAGAGCCAAAGAGAGCAGTACGACATTTCGGAGCCTGAGGACTTGACAAGCTACCAAAAGGGCAATACGCTTGATCCTTTACTGGAAGAGCTGATTAGAGAACTCTTTCCGATCTATCATGGAACGACAGAGGAAGACCACTATAAAGAGCTGATGCAGCAGACACCGGAAGAACGCTGCCTGTTTCTGATTGAACAAAACGACAGCCTCCTGCTCCGCGACAGGGATTGGACCCGGATTTTCGCGGCCATAGAAAAAGAGCCAAAAGCCTATGAACGCTATTATCCCATGATTCGATTAGACCTTACGAGAGAAACCATCATGCACGTGGTGCGGGCGCTGGTCCTAAACGACGAGCTTTATGCCTATGCCGGAGAACTGGGAAAATCTAAGAGCAACTAGGAGCACGCCAGGCAGAAGGAGAGCCGGGCAGAAAGGAGAAGCTATGAGTATTTATGGAAATATCGATATGGAGCGGAGCGGCAAAAAGATGAAAGAACTCATTACACAAGCGGGGCATGATGTAAAATCAATTCAAAAATACCTCCAGCTCTCCTGCCCGCAGCCTGTGTACCGCTGGTTTAAAGGGCAGATTTTACCTACAGTGGATCACTTGTTTATGCTGAGCAAATTGCTGGGGATCCATATGGAGGATTTTCTCGTGGAAAAGGAAGAAAGCCGGCTCAAAGCGGATTTTCCTGCAAAAGAGGACTTTTTTATACACACAGATCTTGCCCTGGAACGAATTGAAAACGATCCGGCTTCGGCGGAACGCAGGATGCTTCTTTACCGCCAGCTTGCAGCATGTTAAAATAAGCCGCAAGCAGCACAGGAAAAAAGAACTGATAATTTTTGAAACAGTGGATAATGCAATCAAGCTTGAAGTTCCAGTTGAAGGTGAAACTGTTTGGTTAAATCGTCAGCAGATGGCAGAACTATTTGATAGAGATGTAAAGACAATCGGTAAGCATATTAACAATGCGTTGCGTGAAGAACTCGATAATGAAGTGGCTGTCGCAAAATTTGCGACAACCACTCCACATGGCGCAATTGAAGGAAAAACACAGACCCATATGACGGATTTTTACAATCTCGATGTCATCATCTCTGTGGGTTACCGTGTAAAATCCAAACGAGGCGTTGAATTTCGAAAATGGGCAAATTCAATTCTAAAGCAGTACATATTGCAGGGCTACGCTGTAAATCATAATCGTATTGCACAGTTAGGAGAAGTGATACAAATTATGAAGCGAACTCAAAACACATTAGATTCCCAACAAGTGCTCAATGTCATTCAAAAGTACAGTAAAGCATTAGAACTGCTTGATTCCTATGATCATCAGACTATGGCGCGTCCGAAAGGAAAGCCGAGGGAATGAACAAACAGCAATGGACCTGTTCTGCTAACACATCTTGCGTAAGGCCATGTTTCAGGCGGAGAGACTTTACTTTTCTGCCTAACTGGGCATAATCAATTTCCTGTAGCAATGG
>JAAWBG010000048.1 GCA_022792535.1 Lachnospiraceae bacterium | reverse complement strand
CACACAACAATATTTTTTACCTTGTAGGATTAGGGTGTCAAAAGGGTGCGCCGCACCCGCTCTATCCCATATATTGATGCGCAAACTCGTTTGCAATAACAATATATGGGATGAGCGTAGCACCAAAGGTGCTTTTGACACTCTAATCCTTGTAGGAATCTTCCATTTTGCAACGGCCCCTTAATCAGGAACTTTTTGCGTCTCTTCCTTATTTTTTTATTCTAAATATTCCATAGGATTTACAGGGGCTCCGTCTTTTAACAGCTGAAAATACAGGTTTGCTCCTTCTACAGAATAGTACTTGGTAGGCTCGCTGATATATCCGATCACCTCGCCGCTGGCAATATAATCGCCCTGGCTTTTTGGCACCTCTTTCAGCTGTCCATAGCGGGCGCTGTAACCGTCTCCTAAATCTACCGTCATAGTAATTCCAGTCTCCTCATTTGTCTCAATAGAGGTTACTTTCCCTGCTGCAACTGCGCTTACCGGAGAATTGACTGACGACTGGATAATAACTGCCGGATTATATTTGTATTGCTTTAATGTCTCAAAGTAGATAGTCTGATCCATACTGTAATTTAAGATCACATTTCCCTGAATGGGCCAGTTTAGATCCACAGCGGCGTCAAAATGAATTTCTGGTTCCACGGGAACGCTGGCCTCTTCTGCTGCCACCACTTCCGGTTCATCCATAAAATTATCTTCCTGAGGTTCAATAATTCCCGATACTTCCTCTGTCTCTTCTTTTTCCTTTTCTTCTGCTTTCGCCTCGGCCTTTGCTTTGGCTTCCTGGGCTTTTAACCTTGCCTGGGCCTCCTTTGCCCTGGCGGCGTCTTCTGCCTTGGCCTGCTGTACCTGTTCTGCCCGTTCTTTTGCAAGCTGCTCTTCTTGTTTCTTCTCCTGCTGAACATAGTAAAGTCCTGTCATTCCAAAAGCTGCCACAATCATAAAGACAACTGCAATCAGGTAAGCTTTCTTGTTAAAAACTTCTGTTAGCTTTTTATTTCTCATCCTGTCACCTTCCATTTCTGTTTGTTTTCCTTCATAGTTTTGCCGGAAAACTAGGTATTATTCAGGATTTATGAGAAATTTTTGCCTTATCTTTTCTTTTTTTCAATCTGAATTTCTTGATAGTAGTACTGCAGAATCTCTCTGTAATCTTTTCCTTCCTTGGCCAGTTCATTGGCTCCATACTGACTGAGCCCCAGTCCGTGTCCCAATCCCTTCGTGAGGATGCGCACCTGACCCTCTACTTCTTTTATGTAAAAACAGGCAGAATTCAGCTCCAGATTTTTGCGAAATTCTTCTCCTGTTATGATTTCTTCCCCAACCTTAATCTGAGTTACATAGTCGGCCTTGTCCCGCTGGATGATCTCTACTTTTTCCAAAACCTCTTTTTCTTCTGTTTCCAATTTTGGACAGATTTCTTTGATCTTTTGTAGGAATTCTTTTTTTTCCATAAAAATAACTTTCAGATAATCCACCGAGGGAATGTCTATCTTGCTGTCCACAGAAGCCAGATAAGGCTCTTCTTTGGTCTGCAGCGCTTCTGCCGCACTTCTGGTACTTCCGGCGCTGACCGCGTGGAAAGCGGCATGGATCGGCTCTTTTTGGTAGCAGAGAATCTCTCCTTTCGTGGCTTCCACCGCTCCCTCCAATGTCCGATAATTTTCCTCAAATCCTTCCTGCCCCCACAACTTTAGCATTTCCTCTCTGGACATGGAAACCGGCAGTTCTCCCTTTGTTTCCAATGCCATAACCAGGGCGGTTCTGGCAATTACTGTCTGGGCCTTTATGGCTTCTGTCTGATAATCTAAGGGGATTTCTTTTGCCACCACACCCACAAGATATTCTTCCACATTCATTTCCTGATTTCCATCTTTTTGGGTTTCTTCAGAGTCTTTTTCCAAAATTTTTTCCACTTTTTCCGGCTCTGGGCTTGTCTTATCTCCCTGAAACAAAATTGTGACAATATAAGGTATTGTAAGTACCAATACGCAAACCGCCAGACATGTCTTTATTTTTTCTTTCAAAAAAACACCCCCTTCCTCTGACTATATGCAGGGAAAGGGGCGTTTATGCTTTACAAAATCTCAATCTTTTGTTTTCATGCATCTGGCAAATAGATCACTTTATCAGAACATTAGTTTCAAACAAATGTTCCTTTTTCTCTTGCTTTTTTTGATTTCCTGTGTTATGATAATTTCAGAACATGAGTTCGCACAGATTAATTGGCAAAGGATGTTTCGCTTATGAATCTACAGATGGACATGGATTTACTGGAAAAACTGACCATTTTATCAGACGCCGCTAAGTATGACGTTGCCTGTACTTCCAGCGGGGTAGACCGGAAGGGAAGTAAACATGGCATGGGAAATGCCATTGCTCCTGGTATCTGCCACACTTTTTCTGCCGATGGGCGCTGCGTCTCTCTTTTGAAGATATTGTTTACCAATGAATGTATTTTTAACTGTGCCTATTGTCTGAATAATTGCACCTCAGATGTAAAGCGGGCCGCTTTTACCCCAGATGAGATCTGCACCCTTACCATGGAATTTTATCGGCGCAATTATATTGAAGGATTGTTTTTAAGCTCTGGCATTATGGTCAGCCCTAACTACACCATGGATCTGATCTACCAGACTGTCTTAAAGCTCCGTCACGTCCATCACTTCCACGGATATATCCATGTAAAGTCTATTCCCGGCGCTGATCCTATTCTATTGGAGAAAACAGGCTTTCTGGTGGACCGCATGAGTATCAACTTAGAACTTCCCACTGCCGATGGTTTGCGCAGGCTTGCTCCCTGCAAGTCCCGCAATACGATTTTAAAACCCATGCGGCAGATTCAGAATCGTATCACTAATAACAAGCAGGAGTTGACAATTTACCAGGAACCCCCCCGTTTTGTTCCTGCCGGCCAATCAACTCAGATGATTATCGGAGCCACCCCTGAAAATGATTTTCAGATTATGAGCGTTGCGGAAGGCCTTTACCAAAAATTTCAGCTCAAACGTGTCTTTTACTCGGCTTTTGTCAATGTAAATAACAATGACATGCTCCCTGCTCTTCCAGGCGGTCCGCCCTTACTGCGGGAACATCGTCTCTATCAGGCGGACTGGCTGCTGCGTTATTACCATTTTCATGTGTCAGAGCTATTGTCAGAGGACCGTCCAGACTTCAATATTTTTCTGGATCCCAAATGCGACTGGGCCCTGCGTCATCTGGAATATTTTCCAGTAGAAATCAATCAAGCCAGCTATCAGACTCTGCTTCGTGTGCCAGGCATTGGATATAAATCTGCGGAACGTATTGTAAAAGCCCGCAAAATGAACCGGCTGAATTTTGACGACCTGAAAAAAATCGGCGTGGTCCTAAAACGTGCCCTGTACTTTATCACCTGCTCCGGGAAGATGATGTATCCCACCAAATTAGAAGAAAATTACATCTGTGAGAACTTAATGCGGGATAAGACCCAGATTCCCAGGGATATCCGGGAAAGCGGCTACCGGCAGCTCAGTTTTTTTGATCAGGATATGCGTTCTGATTTTCATTTGACAGACGCTCAGATTATTCCTCCCGGTCAACAGATTTATACGGTATAGAAGGATACACTCTAAACAATTGCGGAACTCAATCTTTATCAGGATTTCATGTACAGTGGAATGCTCGGTGCGTCTAGCATTTCGGCCTTTTGTATAATGAAAATATTTTAAAAAAATGTAGAGATTGTACATGAAATTTTGACGATTTAATAGTTTCCCAATTATCTATCACACTATTCAGAAAGGACATCAGAAATGTATCTATTTCTTTGTGAAGATAATATCGACGGTATTTTTACCGGTGTATACGACGCCTGGGCAAGCAGATATGGACATAATAATGTTTCTCTCACCACCTGTCCGCCCCACAACTACACCTTGTTCCACGAATATATTTCCGTGCAGACAGATTTTGAAAAAAGCGCAAAGGTAGCCCGCACACTTTTAAACCGTATGGGAGAAGAAACCTACACGGAAGTATGCCAGGCCGCTTCAGCGCTGGAAGATACCTCTCATAAAAAACAAGTAATGAACAAAGCCGACGCCCTCTATAAGACAATCGTTCTGGCTTTGTCCCTGCCAGACAGCAGTAAGGTCTTAAACTATCTAGGAGAGCCTTACGTCAACCGTGTCTTTCATCTTTCCCGCAGTACTGGAAATGAAGCCCATCACCTTCTGGGATTTCTGCGGTTTCAGGAATTAGAAAATGGCCTGCTCTTTGCCCAAATCCACCCGAAAAACGACGTGCTTCCTTTTCTGGGAGAACATTTTTCCGACCGGCTCCCCCAGGAAAATTTTATGATCTATGACGCCACGCGAAAGCAAGCTGTCCTCCATCCAAAGGGACAGGGATTTTTTATCACTGACACGCAAGACCTGGATCACGAAATGCTCCACCGTTTTTCTCCAGAAGAATTGGAATATCAAAAACTGTGGTGCGGATTTTTTGACAGTATCGCCATTGAAGCCAGAATCAATCCCAAACTGCAGAACCAGAATATTTTAAAACGCTTCCAGCAGGATGTGATTGAATTTGCACGCAGTTCCAATAACAATATTTTAAAGCAGTAATCCTCTTTCTCACAATAACAGATTACTTAAGGATGCAAATTGTTCTAAGGTCAATGCTTCTCCCCTAATATTGGAACTTAACCCCATCTGTTCCAACGCTTTTACAACCTGCTCCTTTTCCACTGTAATCTCCGGCGAATTATACAGTCCGTTTACCAAGGTCTTACGTCTCTGGTTAAAGGAAGCGCGAATGATCTGAAATAGAAACTTTTCACATTTCACCTGCACAGGAACTTTCTGATGTCTCGTAAGACGGATCACGGCGCTCCCCACTTTCGGCCGGGGCATAAAGCAGTTCGGCGGAACATTTGCTACAATTTCCGGTTTCGCATAGTACTGTACCGCCAGAGACAATGCGCCGTAATCTTTCGTTCCCGGCCCCACCTGCATACGGTCTGCCACTTCTTTCTGCACCATAATCGTAATACTGTCAATAGGCACCTGGCTCTCAAAGAGCTCCATAATAATAGGCGTTGTAATATAATAGGGCAGATTTGCCACTACCTTAATCGGATTGCCATGATTTTTTGCTTCAGCCAGACCTTTGATATCCATCTTCAGAATATCTTCCTGAATGACTTCCACATTGTGATACTCGCTTAAAGTATCTGCCAGAATCGGAATCAGATGTTTATCTATTTCCACTGCTGTCACTTCCCTTGCGCTCTCGCATAAGTACTGAGTCATAGTTCCGATCCCCGGCCCAATTTCCAGCACAAAGTCTTCCTTTGTGATTCCTGCAGCGGCAACAATCTTATCCAGCACCCTGCTGTCAATCAAAAAATTCTGTCCAAATTTTTTTTGAAAACTGAAATTATATTTCTGTAATATTGCTATGGTATTCTGTGGTTTTGCTAAATCTGCCATTTTTTCCTCTTTCTCTTCTTTTTTTCTAGGTTTACATACCTAAGTAATTGCGAAACTCAACATGCGGCAAAATAAGGAAAAGACTCAAAGAACCATGAAAGCCTCTGCTGAATATAGTTCTTTGTAGTCAGAGGCTCGCTGAAATGTTTGGTGCGTTCAGCATTTCGGCCTTGATTCCTGAACTTCTCTGTCTATAGATAGGAAGCTGCCGCATGTACCAGACAAACGGCCGGCAATATCGGCAGCGGAAACAAATATAAATTTCCCCATACCATCATAACCAAAAATGTCAGAAAATACCAGAGTCCGCTGCCAATAATTACAAGTGTGAGCACCCATACTGTTTTTCCGGCAATTTCCTGGTGCATCATCACTCTGTATCCCAATGCCAGCCATTGCATCGCAAGCTGTAATCCAATTACCTTTACAGCCGGCACAAGCTTCGCCAGCAAATACATTCTTCGATCCACAGGAAAATACATGATCTTTTGGTATACAGAACGCCACTCCTCCCCTTCTCTTCTGGTAAACCGCACCAGGGAAAAAAACATATAACACATGGTAACTGCCGCGGCCGCATCTGCCATAGCCGCCGGCTCTTGATAGTCTGCTAAAACAGCTATCATAAAATATATACTGTAACTGAGAAAAAGAAACATTCCATATTTTCCGCCTGTTCCCACCTGACCGATTCTCTGATTCATCCTGACAAGAAAAGAAAAGGTGTAATTTTTAGGCGGATTGTCAAACTGCCTGATTTGTTTCCACATATGATCCACAGTTATTTCCTCCCTTTGTCATATAATACATCCACTTTGAAAGATCTATTGTCTCATATTCATAATCTGTCTGCTGTATTTTATTTCGAAAGTCGTCGGAGCTTTGATTCAGATCCACCATCGCCTCATATCCTACCTGACTGATCTGAATTCCAACTATGCCCGGCTCCCCACGTTCTTTCAAATCTCTTCCTTCCTTGGGCCCTCCCTTAACCAGACAGTAACGTTCCTGCATATGCTCTATAGTATCTGCATAAAGCATTCTGCCTTGATCCAAAAGAACGATCTGATCTGCAATCCGCTCCAAGTCTGAGGTAAGATGAGTGGAGAACACCACGCTGATCTGTTCTTCCTCCACCACCTCCTGCAGAATATCCAAAAACTCCCGTCGGAACACTGGGTCCAGATTTCCAGTAGGCTCATCCAAAAGGAGCACCTTAGGGCAATGGGCCATGGCAAAAGCAAATTGAAACTTCATCCGCTCTCCCTGAGAGAGAAGTCCCAGCCAGGAAGATGGCTGCAGCTTACAGACAGAAAGCCATTTTCTCCAATTTTTTTCCGTAAAATTCGGATAAAATCTGCCGAAGGCCTTTCCATTTTCCCAAAGGCTTTTATTTTCAAAAAACATAGGCCCTTCCAGCATAAACCCTATCTGAGCTTTAGCCTGTATTGGATGTTTCTCCAGGCTCACCCCATTGATCCATATCCTTCCCTGGTTCTTTTTGGTATGTCCTGCCAGAATTTTGATTGTGGTAGTTTTTCCCGATCCATTTTGACCCAGCAGCCCCAAAATATTTCCAGGAGGTATGGCAAAGTTAACTTGACCCAACTGGAAGTTCCGATACTTTTTTGATAGATTTTCTACCTTAAGCCCTTCCGTAAAACTCTCCTGACCGGCATCTTTTCGGTTAGAATGTTCCGTTTCAATTATAACTTTTTTTCTCATCTTCCCACTCCTCAAACAACACCCGGATATAATCTATCATATCTTCTTTCGCCAGCCCCGCTTTTCTCCACTCGGCTGCCAGTTTTTCTAATTCTTTTTCCAAGATCTGCACTTTTTTTTCCTTTAACATATTGGTATTCTGCTCTGCAATGTAGAAACCTTTTCCCGCCACTGAATAGATCAGACCTTCTTTTTCCAGCTCCTCATAAGCCCGCTTTGTGGTAATCACACTAATCTGCAGATCTTTTGCCAGAGAGCGGATCGACGGAAGCATTTCACCTGCTGTAATCTCTCCTGCAATCACCGCATCTTTGATTTGATGAACAATCTGTTCATAGATGGCAAGATTACTGGTATTTGATATCAAAATCTTCATGAACTCTTCCTTTCCTGGATTCTACAATTCATCATAATATACGTCTGCACTTCCGATCTTTCGGTACAGATAGAAAACTGCCCAAAGATTCGCTCCATAATTCAGCACTGGAAGAATCCCATACCAGAGATTCCAGGAATCCGCTTCTATCACAAAATTCAGCAATCCCATACTAAAAACGGCAATCATAGCCCCATAAGACAACTGATAGATCTTATCCCCTGTCTGACCGCTATTCTTTGCTGGTTTAGCCGCAGTAATCTGAGCAATGCTCAAAGTTCCGCTGACTGGAATAATCTTCCACCAAAAAATCCTCCATAGTTCATCTGCTTCCATTCTCATACACCCCAGATATGCAGTCTGCATTGCCAAGATAATCAGAAACACCCAGGCCATTCTCTGGATTTGAGCCGCTGCAAATTCCTTTCTGCTGATGGGAAGCAGATACATCAATTTATGATTCTCCTGGTTTAGAAACATGACAATTCCCATGGTACACCAGAGAAGGGAGTTGAATAAACTGAAAAATTCTGTGAGATCGCTCTCCTCAATCGCCCAAATCCCCCATAATATCCCCGCCAGAAACAAACCCAATCCTGCTTTTCCTCGTCTTGTATGAAAAGAACCACGCATTTCCACCAACATTTCCTGACCGGTAATCAGAAATTTCTTCAATGTAAAATATTTTTCCCTTTTATCACTGTTATGGGATATACCGCTTTTTTTCTCTTTCACCTTAATTCCCTCTTCCTGTCTGCTAAACCAAAGAAATCCATCTGTGTCTAAAACTTTCCATCCAGATAATACAATAGCTCTGCCAATGCAGGCCTGGATACACTGATCCCTGGCTTCAATTCCTGTCCGTCTCCTATGTACAGTCCCTCTTCATAGTGCTCCATACTCCGTCTTCCCACCAGATACTGATTCAAGTAATCCATCTGTGTTTTGCTTCCCCGCACAATTTTATACCGTTCCTCTATTTCCGGCATGGTAAGGGAAAAAATCTGTCTCCCTTTTGAAAGCATTGTCACCTGGTCTGCATACTGTTCCAGCTCTTCTGTCAAATGTGTGGCAAACAAAATACTGCATTCACCCTCTAAAATATCATACAGCAGATTCATCCACTCCCGGCGGAACACTGGATCTAACCCTGCCTCCGGCTCATCCATAAGAATCAATTTCGGGTGGTGAGCCAAGGCGAACGCAAGCTGAAATTTCATGTAATTTCCCTTTGACAGTTTTCTAAGATTTTGGAGAGGATCTACTTGGAACTGTCTGCAATAGGACAAAAATTCTTTTTGAGAATACCTCTCATAATAAGTCCCGTAAATTGCACCTGCATATTTTACCGACAAGTCCAAACGAAAATATTCATCGTCAAAAATAGTTCCTATTTCTTTTCTACAGCGTTCTGGTTCCTGTCCCATGTTAATTCCATTCAGCCGCACATTTCCCTGGCTGATACGGGATAATCCGCATAGCATATGAAACAAAGTGGTCTTTCCGGCTCCGTTTCTCCCGATCACACCCATAAAGGTTCCTGCTTCCAAAGTCAGATTCACATCCCGCAGCCAGAAGCTGCTGCCTCGCTCTGCTCCGGCATTTTCGATTTGTAAAATTGGCTGCATTTTTCCTCCTTGTCAACAAAACTCATAACATTCTGTTTTATGAGATTCTCCGCCTAGGGCGGACTGCTTTGACACTCTAATCCTTATTAAGAAATTATTTTAAATTTCCTATAAGATAAAAACCGTATATATACTGTGTATATTAATATATACAGTATATATACGGTCCTGTCAAGTACTTTTTAAATTATTTCACTTTCACAAAGAGCCTTCTGGCATTTTCTCTCGTCGCCTCTATCACTTCCTCCTGGGAGATTCCCCGAAGCCTGGCAATCTCCTGAGCTACATAGGGCAGGTTATAAGAGGAATTCCGTTTTCCCCGTTCTGGCTCCGGCGCCAGATAAGGACAATCTGTTTCCAGCAGAATATGCTCCAGAGGAATGTTTGCCGCCACTTCTTTTAATTTTTTGGCATTTTTAAAAGTGACAACCCCGCCGATTCCAATATAATAGCCCATTTTTATATAAGCCTCTGCCATTTCCAGGGAATAGGAAAAACAATGGATCACTCCTGGTATCTGTTCACTGTGGATTCCCTGCATCAATTTCAGCGTGTCTTCTGCCGCATCTCTGGAATGTATAATGACTGGAAGCCCTACTTCCCTGGCAAGTTCCATCTGCCTGCAGAACCAATAACGCTGCCTGCTTTTCATCTCTTCTTCTTTCTCCCAATAATAATCCAAACCAATTTCCCCAATGGCAGTTATTTTCGGCAGGCTGCTTTTCTCCTGAAGCCATTGGTACACCTCTTCATTTAGATCTGAAATGTCGCTGGGATGAATCCCAACAGCCCCATAGACAAAATCATACTTTTCTGCCAGATCAATGGTCTTTTTTACTCCTTCCAGGTCAGATCCCACATTGACAATGGTCTCAATCCCATGTCCCTCCATAGCGGACAATAGCTCTGCCCGGTCTTTGTCAAATTTTCTGTCATCGTAATGTGCATGACTTTCAAATATCATAAAATCACACTTTCTGCATCAGCATTATTGATTCGGTGGATCAGACAGATACTGTTTTTCTGTTTCCGTTTTACACTGTACAAAGCTCCGTCTGCCGCATACAGATAATCCCACATCCGGTTCTGATGTTTGGGAATGCTGTTTCGAATCCCCTGAGAAACTGTAACGTACTGCGAAATCTGGGAACCTTTGTGTTCTAATTTTAAGGCCAAAATCCTCCTCCGCAGTTCCTGCGCCAGCTCCAATACTTCTTCATCTGTCTTTCCATAATAAATCATGATAAATTCATCCCCGCCATAACGGGCGCAGAAGATATTTTCATCTCGTTTCATAAATTCTTTCAGGATCTTGCCAATCTCTTTCAGGCAGTCGTCTCCTGCCTGATGACCGTAAGTATCATTATACTGTTTAAAATAATCCACATCAAAGATTTCAATAGAAAGCAGATCATGATTCTCTCTGGCCTTATCGAAAATTTTTCCGGCAAAATCGTTTAGTTTATAACGATTGGGCAAGCCTGTAAGCGCATCTTTTTCGGAACGCTCCTGAAGCATCTGACGTTCCTTCAATAATTTCTCTTCCTTTTTCCTGGCTTCTTCCAGACTGAAACGAAGCTCTGTAGACCGCTGGATAATACCTACATTTTCTTCTTTTAATATCTGCCCTTCCTCATAAAGCCTGGCGCATATTTCCAGATAATTTTCCCGATCCTTCACCGCCCGAAAATATTCTGCCTGTCTCTGAAGCAATTCTATCCGCAGATTAGTCATTCCCGTCTGCTCTGCCAGCTCCTCCAACTTCGGAAAAATCTTCTGTAATTCCTGATACTTTTCGATTTCCAGCAAAAAATCCACAAAATCATAGATATCTTCATGGTTTTCCAGAAACGTCTGAAACCCCTCTAACTTTTTCACAGTCCTTTCAATATACTGATCCCGCTCCTGATATCTCTTCTGGGCATGGCTTATTCGGGCAAAGAGCCCCTGGCTCATAAAATAATCAATGTCCTCCTCCTTGCCCTCTCCCAATTCACGTATCCTTTCTTCATACTCTATCGCTTTTGCCAAATTCTCCTGAAGGAGGCTGCATCTTCCCAAAGCTGCATAGGCAATGGCAAGATTTCCTTTACCAAAAAAATCACTTTCATAATTGGAAAACGTATCTTTCGCCTGATTTAGATACTGCGCTGCTGAATCATATTCCCCAAAATCCATATACAAACGTCCGATATTTGCATTTACCAAGGCTGTCTCATAGGGAAAATCATATTTCTTCCCATAAGACAACGCAGTAAAATACTGATCCAGCGCCACAGCAGTGTTTCCCCGATTATAAGCGTCGATTCCCATAATATTATGGGAACGCACCAACATTTTCCATTGAAATGCCTTCTGCTGATTCACAATACCCTCCGCCAGATAAATCAGAAGATTCTTATGGTCGTTCAGCATAAAATAGGCTTCTGCCAAATAATAATAAGCAAATCCCAACAGATAGGCGTCATCCTTTTCTTTGCCAACTTCCACCAATTCCTGGCAGTCTTTAATATATGCCTTCCCGCCTTTGCACCGTCGCTTCATGATATTATCGATCCGTTCCTGAATCCCCATATCGTAATTCGTAAAATCCATCCTCTGTTCCTCCGCAACAGAACTTCCCTTCTCCTACAATAATCAACAAATTTCTGCTCCAGAAGGCATATTCTTCTCTGGTACTACCAATGCCAATTCTCCTTTTTCATTCTCTGCGCACAAAAGCATTCCTTCTGACAATACGCCTGCCAGTTTTGCAGGTTTTAGGTTCACCAGCACCATTACTTTCTTTCCTACCATTTCTTCCGGCGTGTAATACTTTCGAATGCCAGATACAATCTGTTTTACCTGGCTTCCAATGCGCACCTGAGAACACAAAAGCTTTTTAGATTTAGCCACCGCTTCGCAGGCAATGATCTCTCCTACCTGAAACTGCATTTTCATAAAATCATCGTATTCAATCTCTTCTTTGGATTCCAGATCAATTCCAGGCTCCTGGTCTTTTTCTTCTGATTCTCCTTCTGCCTCTGGATGCAGTTCCTCTACTTTTGCAAACACATCTTCTAATTTCATACGTTCAAACAAAATTTCTGGCTGATCGGTTACTTTTGTTCCGCTTACATAATGGCCAAATGTTCCCAATTCTTCGTAGGAAACTTCAGCGGCATTCAGCTGCGCCAAGATCTTCTCTGAAGTCTCTGGCATAAAGCTCTTTAACAAGCTTGCCCCAATAGAAATACTTTCCACCAAGTTGTACAATACTGTGGCAAGACGTGGTTTGGAAGATTCCTCCTTGGCTAAAATCCAAGGTGTCGTCTCGTCAATGTATTTGTTACAGCGCTTAAACAGATTGAAAATCTCTGTGAGAGCATCCGCCACCCGCAGTTCATTCATTTTTGCAGTGACGGTTTCCACTGTACCTGTCACTACTTTTTTCAGATCCTCGTCCACCTCTTCTGTCACATTTTCATCTCTGACTTCTCCATCAAAATACTTGTTGCTCATAGAGATTGTCCGATTTACCAGATTTCCAAGGGTATTTGCCAAATCCGAATTGCGCCGCTCTGTCACCAGCTCCCAGGAGATCACGCCATCATTTTCAAAAGGCATTTCGTGAAGCAGAAAATAGCGTACTGCGTCTACGCCGAAAACCTCTGTCATTTCGTCTGCATAGAGTACGTTTCCCTTGGATTTACTCATTTTGCCATCCCCCTGAAGCAGCCATGGATGGCCGAAAATCTGCTTCGGCAGGGGAAGATCTAAAGCCATCAAAAAAATAGGCCAATAAATCGTATGGAAACGAATGATGTCTTTTCCAATTAAATGCAGTTCTGCCGGCCAATTTTTCTGGAATAATTCACTAGAGCCGCCTGCTGCATCATATCCAATCTTGGTAATGTAGTTGCTAAGGGCGTCCAGCCAGACATAGATCACATGTTTCGGGTCAAAATCCACAGGAATTCCCCAACTAAAAGAGGTTCGTGACACACACAGATCCTGGAGACCCGGCAGCAAAAAGTTATTCATCATCTCATTTTTCCGGGACACTGGCTGGATGAAATCAGGATGCGTATTGATATGCTCAATCAAGCGATCCGCATATTTGCTCATTTTGAAAAAATATGCCTCCTCTTTGGCTGGCTGAACCTCTCCGCCGCAGTCGGGACATTTGCCATCTTTCAGCTGGGATTCCGTCCAAAAAGATTCGCAAGGCGTACAGTACAGCCCTTCATAGGCACTTTTATAAATATCTCCCTGATCGTAAAGCCTTTTAAAAATCTTTGCCACCTGTTCCTCATGATCCTTGTCTGTAGTCCGCACAAAACTGTCATAAGAAGAATTCATCAGATCCCAGATATCTTTTACCTTTCCTGCAATATTATCTACATATTCTTTAGGTGTAATCCCGGCTTCTTCTGCCTTAATCTGAATCTTTTGTCCATGCTCATCTGTTCCGGTCTGGAAATAAACCTCATATCCTTCCTGCCGCTTGAACCGGGCAATACTGTCTGCCAGTACGATCTCATAGGTATTCCCAATATGAGGTTTTCCTGATGTATAGGCAATGGCCGTTGTCATATAGTATTTTCCTTTATTGCATTTTGTACACATGTTGTATGCCTCCTTTGATTTCCGCCGCAGCATGATCCTCCTTTTTACCTTATTGGGAACATTTCAAAAATTTCCTGATAAGATAAAAACCGCCCTCTATATCCCTATAGAAGGCGGATCATTCCGCGGTACCACTTCTCTTCATCTGTCTCTCGCAAGACAAATCTTCACAAGTACTTTCATACTTTTCGCTGTAACAGGCGAACCCTGTCACTGCCTATCTGTCTTCCTTTCGAATTACAGTTCAGCAATGCCACTCCAAAGCCATGTTCTGCATACTCTCCTGGATTCCTTTTCACCTGCCGGAACTCTCTTTGCCATTCTTTTATGCATACTCTCTTTTTCTCTGTGTTTCGATATTAATTTCATATTGACTTATGATCAAAGACTATCATAGAAAGGCCGGAAAGTCAAGAAATATCCTGCTGTAGAGTTCCTCTGCCTTTCAGCTTATCCCTGTCAAATCCTTTACCACTTCTCCCGCTATGATAAGTCCCGCAACAGAAGGCACAAAAGCAACGCTTCCAGGCGTGCTCCTGCGCGCTCTTCTCTC
Organism: Lachnospiraceae bacterium; assembly: GCA_022792535.1. GTDB lineage: Bacteria > Bacillota > Clostridia > Lachnospirales > Lachnospiraceae > Petralouisia. The sequence continues at coordinate 80,163 of JAAWBG010000048.1, read as the reverse complement.
ACCTTCTTCTGATCTCACTTTCTCAATATTTTCTTCTAAATCAATTGTTTTATTCTCTGCAAATTCTTGAAATATTACTTTTCTAGGCTCTTCTTCTGAATAAACCACCTTTAATTTTTTAATTCCTCGTTTTTTCAGTTCTCTGCGCATCACCTTGGCCAGGGGACACACTTTCGTCTGATAAATATCTGCCACCTGAAATCTGCTGCCATCCAGCTTATTTCCAGCTCCCATGCTGCTGATAATCGGAATCCCCATTTCCTGAGCTTTCTCTGCAAGAGCAATTTTAGCGGCAACTGTATCCACTGCATCTATAAGATAATCATAAGTCTCAAATGGAAACTCTTCGGCATTTTCCGGCAGAAAAAAACTTCTGTGTTCTCTTACTTTTGCCTCTGGATTAATTTCTAGAATCCTCTCCCGCATCACATCAGTCTTATAGCGCCCAATCGTTTTTTGAGTGGCAATAATCTGCCGATTCAAATTAGTGAGACAAACCTTGTCATGGTCAATCAAGTCAATGGCTCCTATACCGCTTCTGGCCAGCGCCTCACAGACATACCCTCCTACGCCTCCCACGCCAAAAACTGCAGCCCTGGAAACTTTTAGCTTGCTCATGGCCTCTCTGCCTAATAATAACTCTGTTCTGGAAAACTGTTCTGACATAATTTATTCTCCTGTAAAATTTTTGGTTTTAAGGATTTAATGATTCTGGTCTCTCCCTTTGGCATTGCTTACATTTATTTTTACCTTTTAACAGGTCACCATATATAGAAAACCACCCCTAAACTTTGATAGTCAAAAGGGCGGCTTATCTATCTGGTTAAAGTCTTCTTGCTTAAATTGATTCAAAAATGGTTCATTATGGCTGCTCTTCTGAAGCCTTATATCTGCCAATATATCATTCACTACAAGTTCCATGTTATCGAAGCTGTATCTTTCTAAACAGCAACATTTGACATTTCTTTATCCTTAATTTTACTGGGCTTATTTGTCCAAATTTTTGAGTGTCGGAAACAATAACACATCTCGTATCGCTGGTGAATCTGTCATCATCATCACCATACGGTCAATTCCGAATCCAATTCCTCCGGTAGGCGGCATTCCAATGCTCAATGCATTTAAGAAATCCTCATCTGTGCGGTTTGCCTCTGCATCGCCAGCAGCCAAAAGTGCTTCCTGAGCCTGAAAACGCTTTCGCTGATCAATAGGATCATTTAATTCGGAGTAAGCGTTTGCCATCTCCCATCCGTTCATGAAAAATTCAAAACGCTCCACATATTCTGGATTCTCTGGTTTCTTCTTAGTCAGCGGAGAGAGCTCAATGGGATGATCCATCACAAAGGTTGGCTGAATCAGATGTTCTTCTACATATTCTTCAAAGAATAAGTTCAAAATATCACCTTTCCTATGCCTGTCCTCATATTCAATATGATGCTCATCCGCCAGCTTTTTCGCATCTTCTACAGTAGCAACTTCATTGAAGTCCACATTAGCATATTTCTTAACTGCATCCACCATGGTAATACGCTCAAAAGGCTTGGATAAATCCATCTTATGTTCTCCGTAAGGGAGAATCTCGGAACCTGTCACCTCTTTTGCCACATAACGGTAAAGATTTTCAGTCAGATCCATCATGCCATGGTAATCGGTATATGCCTGGTACAATTCCATCAAAGTAAATTCTGGGTTATGACGGGTGTCCAGTCCCTCATTTCGAAATACGCGTCCAATCTCATAAACTCGTTCCATTCCTCCTACGATCAGTCTCTTTAAATAAAGTTCCAGAGAAATTCTGAGCCTCAAGTCTTCATTCAACGCATTGAAATGAGTCTCAAAGGGTCTTGCAGCAGCGCCTCCTGCATTACTTACCAGCATCGGCGTCTCCACCTCCATAAACCCCTGTCCGTCCAAATATTTGCGAATACTGCTCAACACTTTAGAGCGTTTGACAAAGGTATCCTTTACTTCCCGATTCATAATCAGATCCACATATCTTTGCCGGTAACGGATGTCTGTATCTGTAAGCCCGTGGAACTTCTCAGGCAGTATCTGCAGGCTTTTCGACAGCAAAATTACCTGCTGGGCATGAATGGAAATCTCACCGGTCTTAGTCTTAAACACTTCCCCCTCAATTCCCAAAATATCTCCTACATCGTATTTCTTAAAATCCTTATAGCTGTCTTCGCCTATATTATCCCGCGCCACATAAGCCTGAATATTTCCTTCGAGATCCTGCACATTACAGAAAGAAGCTTTTCCCATGACACGTTTAAACATCATTCTGCCTGCCACTCTCACTGTCTGTCCTTCCATTTTGTCAAAATGATCCTTGATTTCCTGACTATGGCATGTAACATCGTATTTTGTTATCTGAAATGGATCTTTGCCATTTTCCTGCAGATCTTTTAACTTATCGCGGCGAACCTTTAACAATTGGTTCAAATCCTGTTCCTGTGGCTGCTTGTTCTGTGCCATTTTCTTTTCCTCCATTCTGTGCACTTTCCAAAAATCCCTTTTCCAGGGGATTCTGACTTAATTTGAACGCTGAATTTCCAGCACTTTATATTCTAATATGCCGGCCTGAGTTTCAATATTTACCATATCGCCTACTTTTGCTCCGATTAAAGCTTTTCCCACCGGAGATTCATTGGAAATTTTTCCCTGAAGACTATTTGCCTCTGTGGAACCTACGATCTTATATTCCAGTTCTTCCTCAAATTCACAATCGTAAATCTTCACCCGGCAGCCTACGCTGATCTTGTCCAGATCTACCTCATCTTCTACCACAACCTCTGCATTTTTTAAAATCTTTTCAATCTCTTCGATTCTGGCCTCAATATCCCGCTGTTCATCCTTTGCTGCATCATATTCTGCATTTTCAGAGAGGTCTCCCTGTTCCCTTGCCTCTTTGATTTTCTGTGCCACTTCTTTTCTCTTAACAACCTTTAAGTCTTGTAATTCTGTCTCTAGTTTCTGTAAACCTTCATACGTTAACAAATTTTTCTTTTCCATAACACAACACCTTCCTCTAAACTTCTATATTTTATGCTGACGCATCAATCATTACCGACCTTTAACAATCACAGTATTATACCCGATAGGTACTGAAATGTCAAGATTCTGCAATATTTTCACCTTACTCCAGGGTCTTTTGTAGATTGGAAGATACAAAGTGCCTTCCCGTACAAACTGACTGTGATAATTTCCTTGCTTCTCCATATCCAAAACCACGTTCACACCTTCTGGTGAAACCTGTCCTGGTTCTTCCATCTGAACCACCAATCCAGTATCCTCATACATTCTTTCTATATACGCCTGAAAATATGCAGGACGGTCTGTGACAATTTTTAAAAAATTCAGATCTGGTGAAATCTGTTCTAACACCAGCGCCACGTCATCTTCATCCAGCATAGATTCCGGCGGAGTATCTGTATCAATTAAAATAGGAGAAAACTTTTGATAGCTTATCCCATAAATTTCAAGTACCTGCTCTAAAATCATACGCAGTTTTGGTAAAAAGGGATTCCCTTCTTCTATTTCCTCCCATTCTGGCTCTTCCTTTCTCTGGCTCTTACGTCCAAATCCCCGTATTTTCGTAAAAATATTTTTTATTTGGCGAACGATACTTTTTTCCTGCATGTTCTCTTTAATCTTAAATCCCCCTGGTATTTCTCATTTTCTATATATGCCTGGTCTAAAAAACATATTCCAAAAACAAATTTTCCAATTGTTTATAAGTCTCCACTTCGTTAATTTTTCCACGAAGTTTGGCTGAATTTTTATAGCCGCTGGTATACCAGGCCGCATGTTTGCGCATTTCCCGCATGCCCATAAGCTCGCCTTTCAATGCAATCTGACTCCGTGCGTGACGCAGAAGCATCTGTACTACCTCTGTCATCTCTGGTCTCGGCAGTTCCTCTCCGGTTTCTATAAAATGTGTAATCTGCCGAAAGATCCAGGGATTTCCCTGAGCGCCCCGGCCGATCATAAATCCGTCGCAATTTGTCTCTTCTTTCATTTGAAGCACATCTTGCCCAGTTAGGAGATCTCCATTTCCAATCACTGGAATGGAAACTGCCTCTTTTACCCTGCGAATGATCTCCCAGTCTGCCTTGCCGCTATAGTATTGCTCCCTGGTCCTTCCATGCACCGCTATTCCGGCAGCCCCAGCTTCCTCTGCAATTTTTGCAATTTCCACTGCATTTATATGATCTTCATCAAATCCCTTTCGAATTTTAACTGTCACAGGCTTTTGAATGGCCTTTACAATGGCGGCGATAATTTCATAGGCCAGTTTGGGGTTTTTCATCAAGGCAGACCCCTCTCCGTTGTTTACCACCTTTGGCACAGGACACCCCATATTGATGTCTAGGATATCGAAGGGCCTTTCTTCTATCTTTTTGGCCATCTCACTCATAATGATGGGATCGGCCCCAAAAAGCTGAAGGGATACTGGACGTTCTTCCTCTGTGGTTGCCAGCAAAGTCTCTGTGTTTTTATTGTTATAATAGATACCTTTCGCACTTACCATCTCCATACAGAGAAGACCTGCCCCTTGCTCTCTGCACAGCACACGAAATGGCAGGTCGCATACCCCTGCCATTGGCGCTAAGATCAAATTATTTTCTAATGTTATATTTCCGATTTTTAATTTTTCCATTTTCCTCTTATACAAATATCTCTTTTCTGCCAAAAGAGCTTTATATTTATTTTCCTGTTGCTCTGCTTCGATTCTGTTTTTTATAAATCAAACGTAGCCCTTGCAAAGTTAGGGTGGGATCATAAATATCAATATCATCTGTCTCATTTGCAATGATCTTTCCCAAACCGCCTGTGGCCACCACTTTCAGATTTTTATACCCGGTTTCTTTTTTGGTCTGCCTTATAATATATTCTGTCTGGCCGATCTGACCGTAGATTAATCCCGCCTGCATACTGCTGATGGTTTCCCTTGCCAAAATACTTCCTGGTTTGCGGATCTCAATTTCCGGCAGTTTTGCGGCGTCCTCCCACAATGCCTTAGCGGAAGTCCGAATTCCAGGAGCGGTGACTCCTGACACAAAAGCCCCTGTCTCATCCACCAAATCATAGGTGGTTCCTGTTCCAAAATCAATGACAAACACTGGTCCTCCATACAGCTCATAAGCCGCCGCCGCATCTACAATCCGATCGGCTCCTAACTGTCTGGGGTTTTCTGTGGCAATACGAATCCCTGTCTTTATGCCTGGTTCTACCACAACCGGATGAATATCAAAATATTTGATAAAAGAACTCAATAAGGAGTGCATCACATTGGGAACCACAGAGGCGATAATCACATCTCTGATTCCTTCTGGATTGATCTTATTGTGTGACAGCAGATCCCGGACACAGATACCATATTCGTCGGAGGTCCGCTGTAACTTAGTCGTCATACGAAAAGTTCCTTCCAGCTTTTCCCTGTCAAATACTCCAAATGTAATATTCGTATTTCCCACATCAACTACTAATAACATCCTAATCCTCCAAATCTTCTTCCGAAAGCTCTTCTCCCAGGAAAAAAACTTTAAAATACATTTCCAGTGATTCCAGCAATTCCTGTTTTGTCCGCTGTAACTGTTTCACTTTCAGCACGCTTCCAATATCGTCATACAAAAGATCTCCTTCGTCTGCTCCCGTCTGAAATTGAAGTCTGCCATCCTGGTCAAAAAACAAGGTAAGGATGCCTCCTATATCTTCCGTATACAAGACGCACATAATCTTTAGTTCATCTTTAATGCCTTCCGGCAGCGATTCAAATTCTTCGTTCAGATAATACTTTTTTGTATAAGCGCTGGACCCGCACAGTATGATCTCTTCCTGATACATCTTCTTCTCCTTGCACATATATTTCCCATCTTCCACAGATATCGGATGGTGATCCTGCCTGCTTTTCACACATATCCATAAATTCCCCGGACTGACACTTCCCCGGAAGATACCTTTACAGCTCCTTTTTCTGTCTCTACCACAAGTTCTCCTCTGGTATCAATTCCCAATGCCTGTCCTTCAAATTCTCCCAATGGGTCTAACACCCGGACCTTTTGGCCACAGTTTACCAGCAGCCTATTATATTCTTCCGTCAGAACCGACAAATCCTGTGTCTGCAGATAGATCTCATAATAATGTTCAAACTTTTTCAGAATTGCCGCCAGCAATTGAGCCCTGGAAATCTGAAGTTCCTTTCCTTGTTTTTTCAGTTCTATGTCCAAGGATGTTGCAGTCTTTGCAATCTCTTCTGGAAATTCTGTCTGGTGTACATTGATACCGGTTCCCACTACAATGTGATTCACATAATCCACCTGGGCGCTCATTTCAGTTAGGATACCCACAATCTTTTTCCCATTCAAAACAACGTCGTTGGGCCACTTAATTCTGGGCTCCAAGTTGGTAACTTCCATGATTCCTTTTACCACAGACAAGGCTTTTACTAATGTGAGCATGGGGGCATTGGCAGGATCAATGTCCGGCTTCAACAAAATTGTAAAAAACAGCCCTGTTCCATGGGGAGAACTCCAGCTTCTTCCCCGCCTCCCTTTTCCAGAAGTCTGCATATCCGCCACCACTATCAGACCATTTCCTTCCCGTCCCTGCGTTTCCTCTGCAATCCGTTTTGCCTCTGTATTGGTGGAATCAATCTCAGTAAAATAGCGTACATCATGTCCCAGCCATTTTGTCCGAATCCAGCTTGCCATCTCCCCTTCGGACAAAATATCTGGCGCAGACATCAGACGATATCCCCTATTCTGCACTGCCTCAATCACATATCCAGCTTCTTTTAACTGCTGAATGCTCTTCCAGACTGCCGTCCTGGATACTCCTAATTTTTCACACAGCTCCTGGCCAGAAACATATTCTTCTGTTCCTGCCTGGTGCAGCATTTGCAAGATCTTTCTCTTCATAATTCCCTCATTTTAAAGTGGCATACATAATGGCTTTGATACTGTGCATCCGGTTTTCTGCCTCGTCAAATACCACAGACTGGTCACTCTCAAAGACATCGTTGGTCACTTCCATCTCTGTCAGCCCAAATTTTTCGTGAATCTGTCTCCCAATTCCAGTCTCCAAATCATGAAACGCCGGAAGGCAGTGCATAAAGATCGCTGTATCTTTTGCATAATTCATCACTTTTTCATTTACCTGGTATGGCGTCAAATCCCGTATTCTGTCGGCCCAGACTTCTTCCGGCTCTCCCATAGACACCCACACATCTGTATAGATCACATCTGCATCTTTTGTCCCTTCTTCTACATTTTCTGTCAAAGTCACAGAACCTCCCGTTTCTTCTGCCACTTTTTTACAATAGGCTGTCAGATCTGGATCTGGAAAATAATCTTTATTGGTACATGCCACATAATCCATTCCTAATTTAGCGCAGGTTACCATCAGAGAATTTCCCATGTTATAACGGGCGTCTCCCATATATACAAATTTTACACCTTGTAAATGTCCCAATTTCTCCTGAATGGTCAGCATATCTGCAATCATCTGAGTGGGATGGAACTCATTGGTCAATCCATTCCAAACGGGAATCCCTGCATATTCCGCCAATTCCTCTACAATCTCCTGGCCAAATCCTCGATATTCGATTCCGTCATACATTCTTCCCAACACCCTTGCAGTGTCTTTGATACTCTCTTTTTTTCCAATCTGAGAACCAGCAGGATCCAGATATGTTACATGCATTCCCAGATCATGGGCTGCCACCTCAAAAGAGCAGCGGGTTCTGGTGCTTGTCTTTTCAAAAATCAATACAATATTTTTTCCTTTTAAGTCATCGTGAGCAATTCCTTGTTTTTTCTTACTTTTCAGCTCTCCCGCCAATGTAATGAAATATGTAATCTCTTCTGGTGTAAAATCTTTTAATTTTAAAAAACTGCGTCCTTTTAAATTCATAGTTCCACTCCTTTTGCAATAATTATTTCTACTTATCTTTCTTCTATGGAAAGATACTTTCACGCTTCAACGTAATAAGCCTTCCCTGACAAAAGAATGAAGAACGGACTGTCATATCCGGCAGACAGCCCGTTCTGTTTCTTTTCCTGTCAGTCCCTAACTTTCTTTCCCAATCTCTGTGATAGATTTTGCCAGACCTGCAAGGCCTTGAATCTCAGAAGGAATAATAATCTTTGTGGCCTTTCCATCTGCTGCTTTTGCAAATGCTTCTAAGCTCTTTAATTGAAGGACAGATTGATCTGCGTTTACTTCTTTCAAGAAACGAAGTCCATCGGCATTGGCTTTCTGAATTCTCAAAATAGCCTCTGCCTGACCTTCTGCCTCCCGCATCGTTGCCTCTTTTTTTGCTTCTGCCCGAAGAATCGCCGCCTGTTTCTCTGCCTCTGCATCTAAAATAGCAGATTCTTTCTTACCTTCTGCCACCAAAACAGTAGCTGTTTTCTCACCTTCTGCCTGAGTAACTGCTGCACGACGCTCACGTTCCGCCTTGGCCTGTTTTTCCATAGCATCTTGAATCTGCTGAGGCGGAATAATATTTTTCAACTCCACACGATTTACTTTGATTCCCCAAGGATCTGTCGCCACATCCAGGGAAGCACGCATTTTTGTGTTGATCAATTCTCTTGACGTCAATGTCTCGTCTAACTCCAGGTCACCGATAATATTACGCAGGGTGGTTGCCGTCAGATTCTCAATGGCCATGATAGGATTTTCCACGCCATATGCAAACAATTTTGGATCCGTAATCTGAAAATATACCACTGTATCAATCCGCATGGTTACGTTATCCTTCGTAATCACCGGCTGGGGCGCAAAATCAACCACCTGCTCTTTCAATATTACGCGTTTTGCCACCCGGTCAATAAATGGAACCTTAAAATGCAATCCAACGCCCCAGGTTCCTTGGTATCCCCCCAGACGTTCAATGACAAGCGCATGGGCTTGAGGCACGATCCTTACACAGGATGCCGCCAGTATTAGACATAATATGATCAATATAATAAGTAAAATAACATATCCCATAATGCTTCCTCCATTCTTCTATTCTATCTTGTTTTCTTATCTTCAGTTCTTTCCCTTCGTATCTCTCTGTCTCTTTTATTTCTCTTTCTCTCTTACCAACAGCTTTACTCCGCTGATCTCCATAATTTCCACTAGAGCCTCCGCTGGAATCACGGTCTCATCCGCCGCCCTGGCAGTCCATTCCTGCCCGTCTACCTGAACCATCCCCTGAGCCTTCAGATTGTTGATCTCCTGCATCACAACCGCTGTTTTCCCGATCAAACTCTCCACATTCGTCTTAGTCCGGCCTTTATTAAAAAATTCTAACGCTAAAGGTCTGGTAACCGCCAGCAGCAGAATTGATACTACCACAAACAAAATACTCTGGATCAGCACATTTGCTCCGAATAAACTTGCAAGAAACGCCACCAACGCTCCTCCCGCAAACCAGATCGTCGTAAGACCTAATGTAATAATCTCAATCACAGCCATTACGACAACCACAATCAACCAAAAAATCCCCTCCATAGAAGTTCCCTCCTTTCAGGATATTTATGATGTTGTTAGTTTACTATATTTTTACTCATATTACAATATTTAATGCCTAGAGTTTGCAAAATTAAAACGGTTAAGGCATTTCTAAATTTAGAAAACAACTTGTATCTCCATCAATGCTCCATAAATAAAGATCTAATTCCTGAACGCCAAGAAGGGCCGCCGCACTGTAATAGAGCCTGACAAATCCATATGCCATGATAGGAATACGCCATAACCTCTATTACGTGCAGCCGCCTGTATTGTACAGCTTTTATCTTTTTAAAAATTCCAAAATTCAGTACTTACTGTCCTGTCTGAAACATTTCAGAGAAATATCTCAAACACTCTAATTTCTATATCACTTAGAAAAATACGTGATTTCCAATTACAATGCCAGGTGTGCCAGAAGATGCGCTTCTGAAACTTGTAGCGCCCCCTACATTACTTGCACCGCCGATTGCTGCCTGCGCCGCCTGCATACAGCTTCCACTTACGCCATTTGCCAGTACGCTTGCCAGTTTACCGCTGGACGCTGGTGAAAACTGTCCGCTCTGATAAATAACTCCTGAAATGCTGCCTGCATAACCTGCACGAAGACGATTCATAACAACTGCTCCTACTGCAAGCTGTCCCTCGTAAGGCTCGCTTCCTGCTTCACACTGAATCAAGGCGCCTAACAATGTAACATCATCATAAGATGCTGCCACAGCTCCTCTCTGAGAAGTCCCAGCACTTGCTGCTGCCTGACGTGCTTTTCTTGCTTTTTCAGCTTCTGCCGCCGCAATCGCAGCACGCTCTTCTTCAATAGAGATCGCTTTTCCCAATTTCAACTCAACATTCACATACTCTGCGCTGACATAGCCAGTGCCTTCTTCTGTCTTCACTGCAACCCAGCCTTCTGATGCTTCTGTCTGAGTATCCACTTTCACCTGGCCGCCCTCTTCTAACACATCCAAAATCTCAGTATCCTCTGAAGAAGATGCATTCTCTCTTACTCTTACGCCGCCGGTAGTTGCTGTAGCATATGTGGTTCCCACCTGATTTGCAAGGTCTTCTGCTTCCAGTCCGGTAACACAAAACTCATTCTTTACGTATCCTTCTACATTTCCAGATTTAATCTTTGTCCATTCATCGCCTCGCTCCAAAATATCTGCAGACGCTCCTTTGTGAAGCTTTCCTGCTAATTCTGCCTCGTCGGAAGCCTCTGTACGGACATTTAAGTAATCTTCTACATTTGGAAGGAGTTTAGAAGCCCATGGAGAAATTTCTTCACTTCCTACTTCCAGCAATCCATCTCTCACTGTTTTTTCCTCAGAAGCTGCTTCTGTTTCAGGAATCTCCTCCTTCTCTTCTGCCTCTCCTTCAGAAACTTCTACTTCCTTTGTCTCGGAAGCTTCTTCTGCTGTCTCTTTGACATCCTCTGATGATTCTGCCTCTTTTGCCTCTTCATCTTCTGTTGTCTCGGAAGCTTCTTCTGCTGTCTCTTTCTCTGCAACTACTTCCTCTACAGCCTTTTCAGAAGAATCTTCACTCTCAGCCTTTTTCTCTTCCTCCGGAACATCTTGTACCTCTTTTGCTTCCTGTTCAGGATCATTTTCAGCAATAGATGCTGCCACTACCGTTCTTTCCAATCTTTCCTTTGTAGCTTTCATTGCTCCATCACTTACTTTTATTGGTTCTGCTGACAATTCTACTTCCTGGCTGTTTGGAGCCTGAGTTGTTACATTTGTGCCACACACTGATGACATTGTAACCACCAGAGTAAAAGCTGCAACGATTCCGCTTTCCATAACCTTCTTATCGAATTTCATATTAACCTCCTGAAGTTCTGCTAAAACAGCATTTTTAGATTTTAAAATTTTGTATGCTATTTTATTCAAATTTGTTACAAATGTTACGAACTTGTTACACTATAGCAAAGAAATTGTAAATTGTCAAGTCTTTCCCTCGATTTTCCTTTTTCATTAAATCGTACAGACTGCAGCACATAAAACAAACAGAAGAAGATTTTATGTATTTTAAACGAAATTGCTTATGATAATCTCAAATAAAATTCAAATATTACAATTATTACAATAGGGATACTTTTAAGATCATTTCATATAGATTATTACAGAATAAATTAAATTACAGAAATAATAAATAAATAATAAATATAGATCGGATACAAAGATATTGTTAATAGATATTTTTTTGAGAAGCGTATCTTAGGCAGGTACGCAAAACCTTATAGGACTGTCCTTTTTCTCTCTGGGAAAATCTTTCCCAGAGAGATATGGTTTTATGAAAATCTCAGACAGCAGAACAAAACAAATCGTTATTTTCACGCTTCAGCATGATAAAATTCTTCCTGCGTAAGATAAAAATAATTCTCATATTTTATTCTTATAATCTTTTTAAGAGCTCTTCCCGTTCTGCCTCGTATCCAGGTTTATTAAGAAGTGCAAACATATTGCGTTTATAGCTCTCAACACCTGGCTGATTAAAGGGATTCACACCTAAAAGATATCCGCTCAATCCGCAGGCAAATTCATAAAAATAGAATAATTCACCCAGGCAGTATTCGCTCTGCTCTGGAATATTGATCACCAGATTGGGCACGTTTCCGTCTGTATGAGCCAGAATCGTTCCGTTCATAGCGCTCTTGTTGACAAAATCCATGTCTTTTCCTGCAAGATAATTTAAGCCATCCAAATCAACAGGCTCTTCATTAATCTTTACGGTATGACGGGACTTTTCCACATTCATTACCGTTTCAAACATAATTCTGGCCCCATCCTGAATAAACTGTCCCATAGAATGCAGATCTGTGGTCAAATCTACTGACGCCGGGAAAATACCCTTCTGATCTTTTCCCTCACTCTCTCCATACAACTGTTTCCACCACTCGGAAACATAGTGAAGTGACGGTTCATAATTGGCAAGTACTTCCACGCCTTTTCCTTTTCTCAGCAGAATGTTGCGGACAGCCGCATACTGCATCGCATCATTCTCAGCAAATGGCTGATTCAATGCCCGGTCACGTCCTGCTGCCGCGCCTTCCATCAATTTATCAATATCAGCGCCGCTCACTGCAATAGGAAGAAGGCCAACTGCTGTCAATACGGAAAAACGCCCGCCCACATCATCAGGAATCACAAAGCTCTCATACCCTTCTTCTGTAGCCAGATTCTTCAACGCTCCTCTTGCTTTATCTGTAGTAGCGTAAATTCGTTTTGCTGCGCCTTCTTTTCCATATTTCTTTTCCAGCATCTCTTTAAATACACGGAATGCAATTGCCGGTTCTGTCGTTGTACCTGATTTGGAAATAATATTTACAGAAAAATCACGGTCACCGATCACTTCCAGCAGCTCAGCCAGATATGTGCTGCTTATACTGTTTCCAGCAAAATAGATCTCTGGTGTTTTACGAATCTCTTTTGACACTGTATTATAAAATCCATGTCTCAAAAATTCAATTGCAGCTCTCGCACCCAGATAAGAACCGCCGATTCCGATCACTACAAGTACCTCTGAATCTTCCTGGATCTTAGCAGCTGCTTTCTTAATCCTGTCAAATTCTTCTTTATCATATGCTGTCGGCAGATCTATCCATCCTAAAAAATCATTTCCTGCACCTGTTTTTGATACCAATAGTTCTTTCGCATCTTCCACCAGTTTTGTCATATAGCTGACTTCTTCCTGACTGATAAATCCAGCAGCTTTTCCATAATCAAATGACACTTTTTCCATGATTTCCACTCCTTTGTTTTTCAATATCGTTTTTAGAATAATTTCTTGGTAAAATTCTCCATTTCACTTGTTAGAATATTGTAACAAATCTATTCCCCTTCGTCAAACAGAAATGGCTTCTTAAGAAAAGTATTCCTGCAGCACGGCATTGAATAACTTTTCATCTTCCATTTTCTTCTGTTCCTGAGCAGAAAGTACCTCTTTTCTCTCCCCCTCTTCCTGTGCCGGAACCATTTCCGGACTTTGTTGCTCTTCCTCCGTTTCCTCCTCTTCTTTTAAAATGACATCAACATACGCCTGTATATTACCTGTAATACTCCCAAGACTCTTATTCAGTCTCTTTATCTGTCGTAAAATCTTTGTCAGAAACAGCATGATAAGCAGCCCCATGAAAATAATGGCCCCATTGGTTAGAATCTCATTGTACTTCTGCCAAAAATTGATCAATTCCTCCATAAGCTTGTCCTCCTTTTCTATGGACTCAGATAGGATTCCCCTATCATTTTTAAATTATAATATATGCGAGGATTCCTCTGACAATTACCATTATAAAGATTCTTTCTCTTTCTGTGAAGTAGGACGGCCTCTTTTTTCATCGCATCTTCTGCCTATTCTCGACATTTTGCTTCTCTTGACTTTTTCAGATAACAGTATAAGATAAAAGTAACACAGATTCAGAATAGTGTGCCAGAATCAACTCTATTCTCCAGACACATTTAAAATGAAACCAGACTTCAGGAGGTCCCCATGAAAAGAATCGTTTTAACCGGCGGAGGAACTGCCGGACACGTTACCCCGAATATTGCTTTACTGCCCAGATTAAAAGAGCTGGGCTATGATATCCGTTATATTGGCTCCTATGACGGAATTGAGAAAAAATTAATAGAACAATGTGGAATTCCTTACTATGGAATCTCCTCTGGCAAGCTGCGGCGCTATTTTGACTGGAAAAATTTTTCTGATCCTTTCAAAGTAATCAAAGGCTATGGGCAGGCAAGAGCTCTGCTAAAAAAGCTGAATCCTGATATTGTATTTTCCAAAGGCGGGTTCGTATCCGTTCCAGTGATTTTGGCTGCCAAACACAGGAAGGTTCCATCTATTATACATGAATCCGATATTACGCCAGGCCTTGCCAATAAACTTGCTATTCCAAACGCCTGCAAGGTCTGCTGCAATTTTCCTGAAACGCTAAAGTACCTTCCTGCAGATAAAGCGGTTTTGACAGGTTCCCCCATTCGTGCAGAGCTGCTCTCTGGCAATCGTCTCAATGGTCTTAACTATTGCAGTTTCCAATCTGGAAAGCCTGTAATCATGATTATCGGCGGAAGCAGCGGTTCCCAGTTTATCAATGAAGTGGTGCGCAGTATACTTCCTGATTTATTAAAAGATTATCAAGTACTCCATCTCTGTGGAAAGGGAAATCTGGATGATTCTCTCAGCCGCACAAAAGGCTATGCTCAATTTGAATATGCCAACAAAGAATTAAGCGACCTCTTTGCCTTGGCAGATCTTGTGATCTCTAGAGCAGGAGCAAATGCTATCTGTGAACTTCTGGCATTGCGAAAACCAAATATTCTCATTCCTCTTTCTGCCAATGCAAGTCGTGGAGATCAGATTTTAAACGCACGTTCTTTTGAACGTCAGGGATTTAGTATGGTAATAGAAGAAGATCAATTAAACAGCGCTTCTCTGCTGGAAGCAGTTCAAAACTTATTCCAGAACCGCAGTCAGTACATAACTGTTATGGCGAAAAGTGAACAATTGAATTCTGTAGAAACGGTAATACAGCTTATCGAAGAAACTGCCAGGCCATCTTTCTGATTTTATTTGAGAATACCTTTTAGATCCATAGATATTGCCATGAAGATTTTTCTCCTATGGCAATATCTGATCCAAAAGAAAAGATATGATATATTTTAAGAAGTGATCTAAGACCTTTCATGACTCCTGCCTTATTACTGGCGAAGCTGCTGACAAATCTCTTTCATCTCTTCCTGAGACAGTTCCAAATGATTCCAGCACAGCTTATCCTGATTCCCATCATTCTTATATCTTGGAATCAAATGCATGTGAAAATGAAATACCGTCTGTCCTGCTGCTTCTCCATTATTCTGCACAATATTAAACCCATCGCATTTCAGAACATCAGTCATATGTCCTGTAAGTTTTTTTGCAAGAATCATTACTTTCGCTGCCATTTCTTCCGGCAATTCATAGATATTCCCATAATGTTCTTTCGGAATAATCAGAGCATGTCCTTTGGCTGCCGGACTGATATCTAAAATCACCCGAAATTCTTCATTCTCAAAAATTGTCTGAGAAGAAATCTCTCCCGCAGCAATTTTACAAAAAATACAATCTTCTTTCATTGTAAACCTCCCGTTAATCAAAAATAAATATCTGGTCCAACATCTTCAGAGTCTTAAAATTTCCTTTTGCTGTCATCTCTCCTGTCATAAATGCACGCTGAAAGCTCATTCTTCCCTGCATAATATTGTCCATCACAGTAGTTGTCAATTTGGTATAGACATCCACCTTTTCTCCCTGTCCATAGTGGGCCCGCAGTTCATCATTGTGCACTTCTATTGACAAAGGCTTTTTCTTTCCGTCAATCATAAACAAATAAGTGGCTGAAAAATCCTCCTGGGGAACAAAGTGCGCTTCTAATTCCATCAAATATGCCATTTCTTCATCTTCTTCGCTCTGCCCCAGCATATCCTTGAACATACTGCTCAATTCTTCAATATCTTCTTTTTGTTTCTTCACATAAACATCATCGGACACATATTTTGACAACTGTTCACTTTCCTGCGGGGTCAGTTCCAACTGCTGTGTCCGCAGCACAGACTGACGTACTGCCTGATTACTGTTGGGAAGACTTTTCAACTTTTGTGAGATTGTCCGGTACAAATTCTCTGCTTTCTTTTCTATAATCAAGGTGTAATCCCGGTTCATCTCAAAAGAGATCAGATTTTCAACATAACCGCACAGGCCGCTACAGGGCAGGCCGCCTAAAATTTCCCATGCATTTGCAAGAGTAATCTCCCCTTCCCGCTCGCCATATGTGGTAGACATTACAATTGGCTGCATATAAGTAGCCGCAATCTTCTCTTTATCTCCATATAACCAACAGGCGTCTAAAAATTGCTGCATATATCCGCCGATTCCCAGCCATTCTACTGTAGTGGCCAGAATAATTCCGTCTGCATCCTTAATTGTCTGAGGCAGCGTAGAAATACTGTTCTTATGTTCATATATATTGTAACGCTCTACTTCCACACGAAGTTCCACTAAAACCTCCTGCATTTTATCGATAACATATAACGTAGGATCGTCTAACAGTCCGCGTCCTCCATAATAAATATTTACTTTCATACCAAAGCCTCCAAATTCATCAATATCATTAGTATATAAATTTTTGGAGACAAAATCAATCTTTTTTCAATAAAACACGTATTCTTCCCCGCCAAAACGAATATGATCATTCTTGCACAATTCCTTTTTTTGGCAGTATTCCAGAGGAACTTCATTGAGGTAAGTTCCATTGGTAGAGTTCAGATCTTCAATATAAAATGTGTTTTTCTGCCGGGTAATCCGGGCATGAAGCCGGCTCACTCCTTCCCCTTCAATGATTCCCTCTGCCTGCTGTACACTCTTTCCCACCAAAAACTCTTCTCCGGCGATCACAAGATCTTCACATCCATGAATTCCCTGGTATGCCAACTTTCCTCTTAATTTTTGCTGATCCTCTTTTAGAATTTCTGTTGGATACCGCACTGATTCCTCTGATTTCTCGGTCTCCTGAAATAGAATTTTTTCTGAAAATACCTTTCCCTTCCCCTCTTCTTTCTTTTCTTTTTTTCTGTCATTTTTCTCTATATTTTTTCTGAAATAGTCCCTGTTAAATGATAAAACTTCTGTCTTATTCTGCACCATCTGCCATATTTTAGAAACTTCTGCATTCCATCTTTCCTTCTTTTTCTGCAGACTCTCTTTTATTTTTCCTAACATTCTCTCTTCTATGTTCACTAAATTTTTTCTTTTTACCTCTTCCCCCTCTCTCCTCTGTCTCCAAATCTTTCTTCCTGTTACGTCTTTTTGTCTCTCTAAATCCTCCTCTTCTTCCATCAGTCTCTTCTTTTCCTCTGTTCTTCCTCTTTCTTCTCCTCTCTCTTTTCTTTCTACTTTATCTGCCTTTTGACAAAACTTCTGTTCCTCCTTTTGATCTCCTTCTCCCCTCTTTTCTGCTTTTATCACATCTTCCAGTATCTCCCTGATGCTTAAATTTTCTGTTCCGCACATTTGATACACATGATAAGCCAATTCTACTGCTAATTGGTCTTGATGATCAATTTTTCGTAACATCTGCTCCATATAAAAGCCAAAGGCCTCTGTCAAATTTTTTTGCCAGAACGGCAGATAGGTAAAATATATTCTTTCATTTTCCAGGCTTATGTAAATATATTCTGGTTCCAGGCGGATTCCTTCCTCCCGCAGCAGATATTCCGCCAACACGCAGCATAATTTTGTTATTGCAAACAAAAGATTCCGAAACATTTTATAATCTATCTTTTTTCCAGAAAGATAATCTTCTATTTTTTGTTTTCCACTGATCTCATACAGATAATTTTGCTCTCCATCCACAATGGCAGTCTGCATCTGCAGAAGATATGGTATTTTCTCCCCCTCTAGTATTTTAAGCTCATATTCCTCCACCGTCTTTTCCTGCCCTCTGATGCACATATAACTTTTATGCAGGCTTCTTTTATAAATTGTTTCCATCATCGTCCTCCCAAAATACATGGATGATATCTTCTGACAATTCTAATTTCCGAAATCTCTTTGCCGGTTCCCATTCTTCCCATATCTCTCCCTTTTGAACTATTTCTACTGTCTTGCAATATAATTCTATTCCCTGATTCAGAACCATCAGAATGCAGGCTAAAACAATAGGAACCACCAGAGACGCCTCCACTGTCAGGCTTCCTTTCCAGCTTTTCATACTGCCCACCGAAGGATCATCGTTATATAAGACACCAGTAAAAAGGGAACAAACGCAATCTCTTCTTTTCGATTCTTTTTGCGAAATGCCAGTAAACTCAAAGACCAAAGGGCTGCCAGCAAAAGCCCTGTCAAAAATAATTCCAGGTTATTGTTTCCGCCCAGATAGATCCCTGTCACCACCAACAGAATTCCATCTCCCATACCAATGCTTCCTCTGCTTATCCAGCTAAGCAGCATCATAATCACACCCAATAAAATCCCCCACAATATACTGTAAATAGAACATACCGGGTAGAATAAATGCAGTACCATACCTCCAATTCCAAATAATAAAATATAGACAATCTTTAATTCTTTTCTCTTCATATCTTCCCAACTGCATAAACCCAGCAGGCCCAGCAACATATATTTCTGCATACTATTTTCCTCCACATCTCGAACAGGGATTTCTATTTCCTGCCTGACTTTTTAATATCATATAAACGGTTCTTTTTAGCCCGCTGCAATCTATTTTCACGTGATAGCAGGTTCCTTCCTCTGTAATATAGATTACAGCCCCTTTTTTCTTTTGATCTGTACAATGTCCACAAGGCGCATACTGTTTCAAATCTGTTTTCAGTCGTTCTGAAGCTGCCGACTTTATGGACAGTTTCAGATGTGTACACCCACGGCTCAAATGATACACGCTCTCTGTAGGAGTAATATATACCCATTCCTGATATTTCTTTCCACCTTCTTCATCCTGATTTCCTGTCCAGCGGTGCATTCTGCACCCATCAGACAATTTTATCTCTGTTTTTCCAAAAAATCGAATGGGCCATTTCACCCGATAAGTAACCAGCGCATCTATATATTCTTCATCTACTTTCGTATTCTTCCAAGAAAACCCTCCGATTCCCTTTGTAATTCGGGATAACGAGCATTTCTGCCGGACAAGTTCCTTATAAAAAGAAGCCTTCGTCAAATTTTCTGCCTTCGTCGGCGAAATTTCCTTGACCAAAGAACTTTCTGCCACTGCTCTGTCCAGGGAATTTCCTACAACATACTGAATCTGCATGACCCAGAAGAAATACAGTACCATCACCATTGCAAACAGGAAAATAGGCAGTACCAATGCAGTTTCCACCGTAAGACTTCCTTTCCTATTTCCTGCGAAATAACAGGGGGCATGGAAAAGTGCCTTAGGCCAGGGAATTTCCCTGTTACTTTTTTTCCTGATTTTATGTCTGAGAGAGATATTTTCATTTTCCTTTCCTAGATTCCAAGGCACTTTTTCACACCCCTCCTTTTTCTAATAGGAAAACTCTTGATCCGGAACAAAACGATAAGTTCCGCCTTTTGCTTTTACAATAGTCACAAATCCCAGAAATAACGGTTGTGATTCATAAGTACCCTTAACCTGAGTTTTCTGCAGCATAACATCCATCCGAAAGTTTTCGCCCCCTGGCAGCAGCCTCATATTTTGCTCTACAAGATTCATTGCGCGTTCTACTAATACATTTTCTCTGACCATCAGCAGAAGGATCTGTAAATATTCCCGGTAATCCATTCCCTTCTCACCTTCCCCTTTTTCTGTCTGTTTCTCAATCGCCTGATGGCCCAAAGACACGTCGCTTTTCCATTCTGTCACAGCCTTTACTAAGGGTACTTTCCCGCCTTTCAGAAGATTTCTCACATCCAGAATGCTTTCTATGTAGCTCCAAGCCAGCAGAATGCCAATTTTTACCGCCTGGATTACAGGCGCAAGCCCTGTAAATCCTACTGCGGCAGCAGCAATTTCTAAAGCCAGCGCCTGTTTCTTCCCATCCTGCATAATAGTCACAAAATTACCTGCTTCCCGCAGTAACAGCAATTCGCAAACCGTCCGTTCCAGATTCTCCCGGTCTGTTTCCTTTCCTCCAATACAGTATTCTAATTCATAATCTAGCGCATGTTCTCTTGTTCCCCCTGCTCCCTTGCCAGTCTGACAGGAAAAATAATGATTCAAATATTGGATAAACCACAATTTTTCTAATTTTTTATTTTTCGGTTCCTCCAAATTTCCTTTCTCTTTTTCCCGATTTGCCAAAAGATTCTCTTCCTTGATCCCCTTTTCCGAAATCCCAGAAGGATCTTTTACCACCAAGTCCAGTACAGACGATTTTTTCCAATTTTTTACCGCGTCCATAGGATTTTCCGGCAGATTCTCCTTTTTTTCTGTAGGATTTGAAGGGAAAGATCCTTCTGAATACTCTCCTTCCTCCTCTCCCTTTTCAGAATCTGTCTCTTGTTTCCCTTCCTTTTCCAATTTTTCGGCCTCTTTCACTGCATCCTGGGCCGAATTCCATTCCCTTTGAAGCTCTTCTTCCTTTTCTGCCAGTGTTTTCCCTTCTTCTAACTTTGTTTTCACCAATTCTGCTGCATTGACTGCCATCTGTTCCTGAATGGCCTTACAAGCCTGTTCCTTAAAAGCTGCTCCATTCCAATCAGTTGCCAGGGCGTATCCGCAGATCTCAAGATCTTTTAATACCATTTGATAGATGCTTATGCCCCGCTGCTCTAGGCAAGATTCCTGTATCATATTTCCTTCCAGCATTTTGAGATCCAATTCCCCTGATCCATTTCCTCCTTCTAAGAACAACATGCGGTAATCCTCCCACAAAGGAATATGATACGCCCCAAACTCTGATTCCAGGCTCAGCAGCAGATCCTGTTTTGTAATTCTTTTTAAGGATTCTGCCCGCGCCGCCTCTAAGAGAGAAAACAAAAAGGACAAGATCAGTGTCAGCATTAACGCATAAAATAACGTAATACTTCCCTTTGCCAAACCCTCTTCTCTCTTAGATCTTTCCTGCATTTGTCTTTACCTTCTGCAAAATGGTATTTACCACACTCTTGATCTGGGTTTTAAAAATTGCTACTAAGCTGATCAAAACTACAATAATCAAGATCACTTCCACAACACCCATTCCGTCTTCTTCTGTTAAAAATGCTTTCCATTCGCTCATAGTCATTCTCCTTTTCTTTTTCAATTACCTATCCAATTTCCTTACCCATTGAGGGATATTCCAGCCGGGAGAATCAGAATAACCAGCACGATCACCAGCATGATTCCCATAGGAAGCAATAACTTAGTTCCTGCTTCCTCTCCTGCCTTTTTTGCTATCGCTTTTCGCTGTTCAAAGGCTTCTCGTTCTTCTTCCTCCAATAATTGCTGCATTCCTTTGGCTCCTTTGCGCACATTTTGCAGAATTAAGGAGGACAATTTACGGTATTCGCCAAGGTGACATCTCTCGCCAAAATTTTCAAAGGCCTGTAATTCTCCTGTTCCGCTTTGTATCTCATAGAGAACTGTCAGCATCTCCTCATAGGCGTATCGTTTCTTTATTTCTTTCTTTTCCCGTTTTTTTCGGTAAGTTTCTGCAATTTTTTCCCAGGCAGAAAAAATACTCATTCCTGCTCCCAGAAGCAGTGATAATTTGCTGACGATCTCTGGATAGTCCAGAAGCATCTGCCGCCTGCGCTCTGATTCTTTTCGCTTTTTTTCTTCTTCCTGGATCAAAAAGACCCCTATAGCTCCGGCAATTCCAAGGAATACAGCAATCAGACTGCGGTTTTCCTTCTGTTCTTTCCAGATCAGCGGCTTTCCGGCTAAGGTTTCCGGCAGCTTCAGATAATCTTTTCCTGCCTCTTTATTTTCTGCCGCTATCAGCTCTTCCAACTCTTTTTGATATTGTTCCTTTTCAGATAATCCTTTCGGAACTGCCTGAAGAAAAAAACGATAGAGACAAGTTTCTTCCTGACAAGTTAACTCTGCGGTTACCTCCACCATAACGGGTTCTGTCACCTCTTGGCTTAACTTACCTTCCGGGTCAAATACCTCATAATCGGAAAAACTGTATTCCGCTTCCACCGCTCCATTCTGTAATACTGCAGGCAGATTCAAGGATTCTGTTATCTTCTCCTTAGCTGTATTTTCCCCTAGTATGACTTGATCCAATTCTTGTTTTGCCTGTTCAAAATACTTTTCTTTTTCCTTTTTCGTCAATTTTCTCTCTTCTATCTGTACTTGTAACAGATATTTTTCTAAAATTCCCTCTGCACTTACTTCATATGTTCTTTCCTCCAATCCCTGACCTGGTCTGTTTCTCAAAACTTTCTTCTGATCTGCCTGTCCCATGTCTATCTTCCAAAGCACCATTGCCAGTAAAAATCCACCCGTCAAAATCAATAATGCTTCATAAAACTTTTTCTCGCCGGAAACCTTTCGCTTCATGTTCCGGGCCGCGATCCCGCAGAGAACCGCACCTGCTGCGTACCAATACATAGATCCTCCAAACTATTTTTAGACTTCCATTTTATAATTGAATATTTACTATCTTCTCTGCCATTCTGCAGGCGCATCCGTATCCAATCAAACAGACTGTCATCATCCCTGTTCCCAGCCAGTTCCCATACAGAGGTTCTAGAAATTCTGGCGATGTAAGCCCCACATAGAGCAGAATCCCAAAGGGAACCAGATTCATAATATTCATCTCCATTCTCTTTGCCGCCGTCACAGTTTCTATTTCCCGCATCAGCTCCGTTTTCTGGCTGATCTTATTTACGGTATTGCGGAAAATTTTCATAAAATCTCCCCCTCCCCGTTTTGCAAATCCAAATACCTGACTGAAACTGCTGATCTCTTCTATTCCGCTCCGCTCTGCCAAATCTTCCAGTAATTGTTCCAAAGGCAGGTTTAGCTGCACCTGATGATTAATGTAAGCAAATTCTTTTGCCATCGCTTTCTCCTCCCCATACAGTTTCACAAACTCTTCCCTGGCCTGTACAAATGCATTTTCCATAGAGGCTCCCCCTTTCAAAGCGGCGGAGGCCATTTGCAGCATTTCCTTAAAATGAAATAACATATCCTTTTTCCTTTTTTCCATCCAATAATTCCCAGCAGCCCTTTTTACTGGAAGATACAGAAACAACCCTACTGCCATTCCATAATAGCTGCGATAAAAAAGCCATGAGATTATTCCTGCCAGTCCAATCGTCATTCCCGCACACAGCAGTTTTTCTCTTCCACTCATCCGATAACATCTATAATCTTCCATTTCTGCCTCCTTAAAGCCCTGCCATGTAAAGTTTTCCCTGATGGATCAGCTCTCCCTTTTTGATCCAATTCCCTATGATTCTTCCATTCTGCTCTCCCATCTCCGCAAACTCATACAAAGGATTCAGCTGAATCTCTCCCTGTACGATCTGGTCTACTTCCACAATAGATAATACCCGCCTGCTGCGATCCCGCAGCCTTCCCAGGTGAACCAGGATATCCACGCCTGCTGCAATCTGAGAGCGGATCGCCAGCAAAGGCAGTTCCATTCCCATCAGCACCATGGTTTCCATGCGGCTGAGCATATCCTGGCAGCTATTGGCATGTCCTGTGCTCAGAGAACCATCATGGCCTGTATTCATAGCCTGAAGCATGTCCAGGCATTCTGCTCCCCGAATCTCCCCTACAATAATCCGATCCGGCCGCATACGCAAAGCTGCGCGGATCAAATCACGTGTGGTAATGGCCAAAGTTCCCTCAGCGCCTGCTGTTCTGCTCTCTAAACGAACTAGATTTTTAATTCCCTGAATCTGCAGCTCTGCAGAATCTTCAATTGTAATTACGCGTTCTGATTTTGGAATAAATTCTGAAAGTGCATTTAGAAATGTGGTTTTTCCAGATCCGGTTCCCCCCGAAATAAAGATGTTATAGCCGGCTTTTACCAGCTTTTCCAGAAATTCTCTGCATTCTTCACTGATGGTTCCTGTCTCCACCATCTGATCCATCAGGATCGGCTCTTTGGGAAATTTGCGGATAGACACAATAGGACCCTCCAATGCCACCGGCGGCAGAACTACATTCACTCTGGAACCGTCTGCTAATCTAGTATCTGCAATGGGTTCCGCTTCATTTACCATTCGGTTGTGCTTCCCCACCATCTGCTGTATAATATCTTCCAGTTTTTCTCTGGAAGAAAAATGTTTCTTCCACTCTGTGATCTCCCCCTTTCTCTCATAGAAAATACGATCCGCTCCATTTACCATGATCTCCGTAATATCATCCTCATCCAGGAGTTCCTGAAGTACATCCAGTTTACGAAGGGAATGAAAAATCTGTATTCTCAATTCCTTCCGCCAGCTCAGAGGAATAACTCTCCTCTTAGCCTCCCTGCAGATCTCTTCATCAATCACAGCCAACAGTTCCTCTTCCTCGTGCTCTCTTGTCATATCAAGTTGTTCCAGCACATTCTTTTTAATCTGTTCCACTTTGTACCCCCATTAACCTTCTGGTATAATCTCCCAGCTCTCCCCATATCCAATGCTGCATCTTTTCCTCCCCCTGATATAGATTCTCTGATATACGCGGCAGATTCAGATAAGATATTTTTTTCTCCAGTCCCTGTCTGTTCTGCCTGGCTGTCATCTGCCGAAAATGCTGTAATGGCCCCTCTCGAAGCTCTCCTCCTTCCGCGGCAATGTAAATGCTGCTGCACTCTTCCAGCAATTCAAAAAATCCTGGAATCATTATGCCAAAGTCCAAAATAACCACATCATAACTGCTTTTTTCTGCCAAAAGCCTGACAAATCGGAGATAGTCTTCCTTCGAAATCTCTCCCAGGCAGGCTCCGTCTGCCGCCGGAGGAATGTAGTCAAACCCTTCCGTCCTATAAACTGCACTTCCGATACAGTCTGAAATATTCCCTCCCTCCACCAGACATAAGTAGATCACATCCAGCAGATCCCTGTGATATTTTTTCTGGAACCATCTTTCAAATCCAGCACATTCATTCAAATTCACATAGAGTACTCTCTCCTCTTTTCCCAATGTCTGCGCAAAAGTCAGGGCAAAAGGCGTACGCCAAATACTGTGGTCTGGGGAATAGATTCCCAAAACCTCCCCCTCCGGCAATGCCATATCTCTATTCTGTTTCCCATATTTCTGATAATAAAAAAATATCTCTCTTATTATTTCAGAAGCCGGCTGGTATTTTCTTACTGCCAAAACTTCCTGCTCTGTTCTGGGAAATCCCTGTTCTTCTTCTGAAAAATTTTCTTCTGCCGGATCATACAGACAGATCCACAAACTCTTTTGCTCTTTCATCTGTTCTATGATCTGTATGTTTCCCCAAAATCCTTTTCCCAGCAAGATAACATCCAGTTCCTGTATCCTTTGGAATTCCAGAAAAACACTTAAAGAAGAAAAGTAATAGCTTTTCATCTCTTCCTGTTTCTCCAAGGAAATCCACTCTCCTAATTTTTCTCCATATGCCTGCTCTGCATCGCATATGGCAATTGAAATTTTCTTCAATAAGCCACCTCCAAAGCTATGAGATATCCAATCAGAATTGAAATTGAAAAATGAATGGTGTATTGCTTTTCCTGAGGTCCTGCAGGGTATCGAAGCAGTCTGCCTGCCGCTGCCGCCTGCCTGACATATTTTCCAAATACACATAGACGTGAAATCAGATTACCATGATATAGCAGCTTACATAAAGATAAAAAAGCTGCTGTCAGAAAAGATGCAATGATCGTTGCAAAAAGTATCTTCACATTCCAAATACTGCCAACTACGGAAAATAATTTGATGTCGCCTGCCCCTAAGGCACGCATAAGAAATAATAGATAACATAAGATAATCGGTATAGAAACGTTTATCAGAAAAACGCCGGCTCCCTTCCATCCAAATTCTGCCGTCTGGATAAGAAACCCTATGGTTAAGCCTGTTAGAATCAGCCGATTACTGATCTTCCTGCTTCGTATGTCCATAACCACTGCCAGACTTAACAGTATCAGGCTAAGAACAATTCTCATATCCCCAATCCATCACCTCACTTTGCCGCTGCCTGTTGAGAAGCAGGTGATTTCTTAGGATTATAAAGCAAGTTCTTTTTCTTGTAAAGTGGATTATGAAAATTTTTTCATTTTTGTAAGTATTTTACAATAATCGGTAGAATAAAATTCCATAAATCAGCGCAAACCCGCTGATACCAAGGGTTCCCACTGTCAAAACTGTTACCGGATTAACCCCTGGAGCCACTGAAATTCCCTGTTTTTGTAAGAATTCATTTACGATACAGATACCCACTGCCCCTGCAAGGCTGCGAATCACAAAAATAAAAGCCAGCCCTGTTTTCTGTTTCATATTTCCTATAAAAAGTATTAGAATGCAGATAACTGCAATGGCTGCGGCCCCATAATAATTTTCCATACTTTGTTTTCCTTTCCATACATGTTTGTCTATTCCTGTTATTAATATATGCTTATGAAACTATTTCATGTTCCATAAGCATACTTTTTGGAAAAATTTATGACTTTTTTGTATAGAACTGGAAGTTTTTGCTTATACTTTAAGTGAGAAAACGATACGAGAGGGATGCATATGTTTCAAACTTCTAAAAAACAAATGACAGATACTACCAACTACTCTTTACTTTTAGATGATCTGGAAAAAGCAAAATATGATCTGGCTCTTGCATATAATAATTTTGAAAATGCAATGGAACCAGATCTGATCGACTGCTGTATCTATCAGGTGAATGCTCTGCAGATGCGTTACAAATTCTTACTGACCAAAGCCAAACAATTAAATGAGGATCCTTACGCGAAGAATCCTCTTGAACTTTCAGAGCCTTGAAGTGTCTCTGTCAGACTGCCCTTTTGATACGTCATACCTGCCACAACCTGCTGGGTATGCTGCATCAGCGGTTCTGAAGAATCCTCTTTTGCGGCTTCCACAAAGCCTTCATAGAGATTCTTCAGAACTTTCTGTGCATCCTGTATATTCTGGGATGTATTTTTGCACACTGCCAGAGCCAGCAGTTTATTTACAAATTGATAGGCTGGATACAATTCACCTGCTATCGGATAAGAGAAATCTAAATCTTCCATCAGTCTTCTCACTACCTGCTGAGCCTTTCCAGACGCATCTCGAAAATTTTCATATTCTCCCGCTTTCTGGGCTTTCAGAGCATCCTCTAAATAAGAAAAGAGAATATCATACATAATAACAATCATCTCTCCCTTGTTACAGCAGCTCAAACGCCGGGTGAATTCCTGCTTTTTTTCCTGAGTCATATTCGTCTCCCTATTACAACTCCCTGCTTTTTGGCATCATATTATTATTGTAATAACTGTAATACCTGCTGAGGAAGATCATTTGCCTGAGCCAGCACAGATGTTGCCGCCTGGGTCAATACGTTATATTTCGTGTATTCTGTCATTTCCTCTGCCATATCTACATCCTCGATACGTGACAGAGCCTGAGTCATATTCAATTCTGCTCCATCTAAACTGCTGACTGCATAATCCAAACGATTTTGATAAGCTCCGATACTGGAACGAACTTCACTCACTTTGGCAATGGCTTTGTCAAAGCTGGTAATGGCCCGGTCCGCTCCCGTTATGGTACACACATTTACTTTATCAATATAGAGCGTCTGAGAAGAAATCTCTGGAATACGTACGTCCACAGTCTGATTCTCATTTGCACCGATCTGCAGTGTCATGGTACCAATATCAGTAACTTCTAAGTCCACTCTTCCGTTGGTTCCCGGAACCACTTCAAATTTCATCTCAAAACCGCTTCTGTCGGAAACAGTCACATAATTCCCATCGGTCAGCATGGTAGCCTGGGTGCCAAAACCTATATCTGCCCCATGAAATTCAATTTCCACATCGCTTCCCACCGCCTGATTGGTGGCATTGATTCCAAGAAAAGCTGCCAAATCAGGATTGTCACATTTAATATCCATCTCTGAAGAACTTCCATATTCAGCCGAAACAAATACCAGATTACCGCCATTTGCCACATCACTGGGCACATAACCCTCATTTTCCGGCTCTCCTGTCTTATCGGTAAGATCATCTACCAGGATCAGATTCACTTCTCCAAGTTCCGCCCCGTAACGCAGGTTTTCAAATACTTCTTCAAAGGTCTCTCCTTCGGTGATTTCAACTTCCACCCCATTAATTACAACAACTCCAGAAGCTCCGGCAGGAACCACGTCTGTCCCTATCAATGTGCTTCCTCCTTCGATCACCGCATGGGAGGCATCTGCTGTCACATTCACAGAATAGGTATTGGGCGTTACCGAGTCAGAAATATCAATTCTGGTAATCCCTCTGTCGCTGGGATACACTCTTTGATCCAGCGTACCGTCCAACAGTGGTTTCGTATTAAATTCTGTATCTCTGGAAATACGGTCGATCTCTTCCCGCAGAGAAGCAACTTCTGCCTGAATCGCTTCCAAGTCGTCTGGGGTGTTTGTTCCATTTGCCGCCTGTACAGACAGTTCACGCATTCTCTGAAGCATTCCATGAACCTCACTTAAGGCACCGTCTGCTGTCTCCAACACGGAAACTCCATCTGAAGCATTTCTAGAAGCCTGGGCCAGACCTTTGATCTGTGTTTTCATCTTGCTGGAAATTGCCATTCCAGCCGCATCATCAGAAGCCCGATTAATACGAAGTCCTGTTGATAAGCGTTCAATGGAACTTGACAAACTTCTATCAGATGCTAATAATCTTTTATTGGCAATGGTTGCTGACATATTATGATTAATTTTCATTTATTTTCCCTCCATCAACACAGAATATCCTGCGTTTTCTTTTCCATTCTGTAACTCTGTCTGATATATCGGCGTCCCTGCCTAAAATATTAAGCCATTCCTTCCATTTGCCGGCCAATGTACTTTACTTCCTCTAAAAAAGATTTTGCAATGCCATACAAGGTCTTTGTCTGCACCTGCCATGCTTCTTCTGTCTGCTCTGACTTTGCAATTCCCTTATCTTCTGAGGCAAAACGCGAGAGGTCCAGATCGCTGCTGTGTATCAGATCCAGATTCCAGGATATCTCTGAATCTGGGCCTGCCTGCTGCCTGATACGTTCTTCCTGACGATTCAGTTCTTCTATTGTCTGTTTGGAATCAGAGATTACGTAGCCCTTCATAGATTCCTGCTGCACCTGAAACCTTGCCGCCACTTTTCCCAGCTGAGGTGAATCAAATAAAATATCTACTCTGCCCCGCTCCTCTTTTCCACGGACGATCTTAAGCTGCACATTTGTCAGTTCATCCGCCACCAGTACAGGAATCGCATAAGTCTCTTCTTTGGCCATTCTGGTTCCCAGTGCAATCTGCTGCTGCAGAATCCTCATATCTCTGATATCCACACTTTCTACATTCTCTGACTGAATCATGGTCTTCATGGCGTTTTCCGCCAGATCCGCCAGTTTTTCCTGGGCTTCTGCCATATCTTCCGGCGTCTTAACTGCTTCTCCAAATTCCTCTAAGATCTCTGCCTTTACTTCCTCAAAATCAATCTCTTCTCCCATCTTTTTCGGATCAAACAGAGATTTAAAGATACCGTTTCTATTGTGAATCATCTGCTGCGCCGCCATAATATTATAGGCAGTCACCGGCATGTCATGCCCGCTCAGCAGTTGAAGCACCTGAGCCTCCGCCTCTCTGGCACTGGAAAATTCCTGCATCTGTTCCCTGTAATAAGACCGTTCCAATTCCTCTTCCACAGGAGCTTCTCTCAACTGCCACAGTAACTCTTCCGGCGTCATCTTTTCTAGGCCGCCCTGGGCCGCTGTCTGCTGCAGTCCCTCCGGCGTAACCATTGCAAAGGCTTCTTTGGCGCAGTCTGTCTGATAGGCAGCCTCAATTTGCTGGGAAATACTCAATTCCTGTCGCTGAATCTCATCTGCTTCGCCGAAATTCTCATCCACAGACACATTGATTCCTGGATTTCGATTGGTTCTGACAGCCGTCAATAGATTCTTCATGGTGAGATCTGCTCCCTGGTTCACCAAAGCGCCCACCACTGCTCCGTCCGTCTTATCAATCTGATTCAAAAGGCGGTAAATTCCAATATAACTGTCCCGCTCCTGGGGCGTAATTTCCTGATGCTGTTCCAGCTTCCAGAGGTATTTGCTGAATTTCTCTTCCTCTGTTCCCTCCTGTTGATGGCGGATCTCTTCTGCCTTGCGGTTCAGCTGTTCCACATCCATTTCCAGAGGATTCACACCTTCCCGTATCATTTCCATCACCACGGCAGGAGACAGATTCTGAAACAGATTCTGAACCTTCTGGTCTGCCCCTTTGATCTGAGCAATGGATTCTGGTGTAATCTCCATCTGGTTATATGCCAGGATACGCACTGCCCGGCGGTCAGCTTCCGTTATCTCTAATCCCAGATCTGTCAAAATATCATCCACATTTCGGAATGCTTTCTGAATAGAATCTCCCAGATCCGCTCTGGGAGCTGTCTGAAGGGTCTCATAGGCTTCTCCTGCCCGCTTCATCTCTGCCGCTTTCGCCATCCCTGCTTCATGCATGGTGGAGACAGTGTCTTCATCTGTATGAATATTTCCCAGAATATAAGCCGGCGCACTGGCAAGTTCCTGGGTTTTTCCGATGGTTTCTGCAAAAATTGCTGCATTTTCTTCTGTGGCAGCCACCCCATTTTGAGACAAAAGACTCTTGTAGTAATCTTCTTCCAAAGATTTTAACTGTTCTACCAACTGTTCCAAAGATTCTGTCTCAATGGCAATCCCCTTTTTCAGCAATGCGTAATTTGCCTGTATCGTCATCATCAGCCGAGTCTCCTCCAACTGTCGTTTGGCAGTGAGAAAATCCATATCCTCTCTCCCATAAGCTGGAATCTCCTGGCTGTTCTGAGAAGGGGTCTGCCCCTCTTTCTGCTCCTGATTTTTCTGTTCTGCCTGCAGATTTTCAATGGTCAGCGGAATGCCTTTTTCCACTACGCTCCACACTTGAGCATCCGTAGCCTGTTCTATTACCTGAGCCGCTTCCTCTGCCCGATAAGCATTGCTGTATCCCTCTAAGATTACTGCATCTCCAGGACGCTGTCCTTCTGCCATGGCCTCTAACACTGCCCCCATCAACTGTCCTGCCTCTGGCGGCATCTGCATATGATTCAGATCCATAACATATGTTAAATTCTCCTCTGTCAGGGGAATCTGATTGTCCAGCATCCATTGGCTGTAAGACATGGTCTCTTCATTGACTGGAAGTCCCGCCTTTGTAATCACCTGTTCCACCTGAGATCTCAGCTGTTCATCCATTTCCACCCTTTGAGGATCTTTCTGGACCCTTCCGCTGCTGGTGCTGTGCTGCGCCTTGTAAAGATTCTCAACGGTAGGAGGCAGTTCCTGTTCCAGCATGTATTTTACAGTCTCTTCCTTGTTGGCAGTCAAGTCTGCGGCCTGCTGTATGGTTTCTTCACAGTCTGAAATATTTTCCTCTGTAGCCGGAAGGTCTGCCTGTTTCAGCATGGTTTCCAGCTGACTTGCCAAAGCTGCGTTTCCAGCAAGGGCCTCTAACTGCTCTCCGCTCAGCCCTTCCCCGAAAATACTGATATCTACTCCCGCCTTGGCCAATTCCATTTTTATCTTATCAATCTCCGTCACAATGGTCTCTACCTCTGTGCCATTGACTGAAAATCCATCTCCATCCATCTTTCTGCAGTCTTCTTCCGACATGGTATTCGACACAACCGCCATCTTTTGCTGAAACAGTTCCGCCTCCATATTTTCTGCTTCCTGCTGTATCTTTTCCATCTGAGATTCCTCAGAACGAAAAGCAGTCTCTACCGTAGTCTGCTGCAACGCCCTTACAACGCCGGTATCCTTTTCCACTTCTTTGGCAGTGGTCTCCTGGGTAGTGACTGCAACATTTCCCTTTATTTCCACTTTACTGTTTGTCTGTGTAATTTCCGTCAGATTACTGTGATCCACTCTTATATTCATATCCGCGCCTCATTATCCTTATTTTTCTACCATGTGATACTCATTATTTCGGTAAATAATTGGAAAAACTTTAGTATTTACAATGGGTTCAAAACCAGGCATACGGAAAGTCCCGCAAAAGATAGATTCTCAGAAGTTCCCCTCTTACAGCAAATGCCTCCTGCCTTAAATTGTTGCCAAAATAATACAATCTCTCCATAAATTTTACTTGTAATCATGAAGCATTTGTATTAAAATATAATTCAAAGCTACCATAAGGAAGCTGAAATGAATATTCATTTTATAAGGAGGAACAAAGATATGGCATACGTAATTACTGATGCTTGTGTAAGCTGTGGATCATGTGAAGGTGGATGTCCAGTAGGAGCTATCTCTGCTGGAGATTCTAAATATGAAATCGATGCAGATACCTGTATTGATTGTGGATCATGCGCTGGTACCTGTCCAACAGGCGCTATTGAGCAGGGTTAATATTTACATAAGTTAGGGGCTGCGGCTTTTTCTTTTCCGCTGCAGTGCGATAACTTATTTTTCCATAGGAAAGACCTGATTAGATGGAAGTTTAACAGTATCTTTCTTATAGGAGAATAAAAGGGAGCTGACATCTTTTCGATGTACAGCTCCTTTTTTTATACTGTCAGATTCGGATTCAGTTTCTTTCCATTTGTTTCCTTCTCTTTTTTCTCTTTGCGGAATCTTTTGGGCTTTTGATGAGTGCGGATTGCTGCGTCTAATTTACGGAACCGTTCTTCCTCTGCCTCATCCTGTTCCCGCATTAGATAATTCATCTCTTTTAATACCCTCTCTCCTACCTGGACGCCTACTTCTTTTCCCAAAGCCTGGTTGTTTTCCTCTACTGCTTGTTTTACAATAGTAAGCATCATAGCCTGGAATTGCTCTAATTTTACGGTGTTAGAAGCTGGGCGGTCATTTCTTACTGGAAGAGTCTGGGCCTCTGTTCCCAAATATTCCCGATTCATCTGAATGACATTATTGCCTCCTGTCACTCCCTCTCCAAGGGCCCCGGCATTGCTCTCTATCTCTGTCATCGGAACTTTGCCTGACATTTTCTCTGATTCTGCCATAGGGGAGTTCCCCGGCATCCTCTCTGGCTTAATCATCGTCTTTCCCTCTGTCATTCCACTGTTTTCTGCACCTCTGTTATGTATCATCATACGGATGGCCTTTAACTGATATCCTTGTTCTTTCCACTCTTTTATCTTTTGGAACTGCGCTATATTTTCTTCTGTGTAATAGCGGTGTCCCATTTCATTGCGGGGAATCTGAAGTTCTAACTCTTCTTCCCAATACCGCAGTACATGAGACTCAACATTTACTATATTGGCCGCATCTGAAATCATATAGCGTACATTTTCCACATTTTAACCTCCTTTTTGGGATAATACATTCCAATGTATTTGGACTGCATTACTTTCTGTCCAGATCTGTCTTACAAATCCCGGATCGTCAGCTTGTCCCTTTTTACTAATTCTATTTTACCGATTTCCTTCTTCTGTTACAATCTTTTTTCATCGTGAAATAACGACAGCAAAAAACAGATATCTTTCTTTTTAGAAAAATATCTGCTTCTCTCAACAATATATGCTAACTCTTTTC
This sequence comes from Lachnospiraceae bacterium, assembly GCA_022792535.1. Classification (GTDB taxonomy): domain Bacteria; phylum Bacillota; class Clostridia; order Lachnospirales; family Lachnospiraceae; genus Petralouisia. The sequence goes on along the minus strand of JAAWBG010000048.1, from coordinate 46,505 downwards.
CATGTTGACAAATTTGGTATACTGAGGCAGCCAGACTAAATTCACTGTTCCGATAGGACCGTTTCTCTGTTTTGCAATAATGATCTCTGCAATATTTTTATCCGGGGTATCTTTATTGTAATAATCGTCTCTGTAAATAAACATCACAACGTCCGCGTCCTGCTCAATTGCGCCCGATTCTCTCAAATCTGAAAGCATGGGCCTGTGATCCGGCCGCTGTTCCACCTGGCGGCTTAACTGAGACAGGGCAATAACCGGAACGTTCAATTCACGGGCAAGCCCTTTCAGAGCACGGGAAATATCTGAAATCTCCTGCTGTCTGGAATCTGTTTTTCCAGAACCGGACATCAATTGAAGATAGTCGATAATAATCAATTTCAAATCATGTTCCAATTTATATTTTCTGCACTTTGAGCGAAGTTCCGAAATGGAAATTCCTGGCGTATCGTCAATAATTAACTTGGAACGGCCAATGGTTCCGGCTCCTTCAATCAATTTTTCCCAGTCAGAATCCGCTAAATTACCTGTCCGAAGAAGCTGAGCATCTACGCGGGATTCCAGAGAAAACAAACGATTGACCAGCTGTTCCTTTGACATTTCCAGACTGAAAATCGCTGTGCACAAGTTGCTGTGAAAGGCTGCGTACTGGGCAATATTCAATACAAAGGCTGTCTTTCCCATAGAGGGCCTGGCTGCGATCAAGATCAAATCGGATGGCTGCAGCCCCGACATGCGGTAATCCAGATCTACAAATCCAGTGGCAATCCCAGTAACATTTCCTTTTGTCTTTGAGGCCTGCTCTATCTTTTCCAATGCTTGGATCACCACTTGTTTGATGGGCACGTAATCGGTGTTGTTTTTATTCTGAAGCAGTTCAAAAATCCTTTTTTCGGTATCTGCCAGAATATCTTCCAAACTTTCCCGGCCCAGATAGCACTGGTTGGCAATCTCTTCATTTACTTTGATCAGTCTGCGCAGCGTCGCCTTCTCTTTTACAATTCTGGCATAATATTTTATATTGGCAGAAGTGGGTACTGAGGCCACCAGCCCTCCCACAAATTCCAGACTGCTCAATTCCGGAGGAACGTCTTTTTCCCTGAGCCGGTTCTGCAGTGTAATAATATCAATGGGCTGTTCTTCATTATAGAGTTCCACCATCGTTTCAAAGAGAATTCCATACTGTCTATGATAAAAATCTTCCTGGAGCAAGGTCTCTGATGCTACAATAATCGCCTCTCTGTCCATAATCATAGCTCCAATTACCGACTGCTCCGCCTCCAGATTATTGGGCATGATCCGCTTGATAAGATCTTCCTCCATATGAGCCTCCTATTTTCTTCTGTGAATAGGGCGGTTAAACTCTATTCTTTTGTCTTTATTCTTCTACAACCTTGACTTTCAAAGTTCCTGTCACTTTGGGGTGGAATTTTATGGTGATCTCATAAACTCCCAAAGACTTTAAGCCGCCTTCTGGAATCTGCATCTTCTTTTTGTCCAACTCCATCTGAATCTGCTCCTTCGCCGCCGCCGCAATCTCTTTGGAAGAGACAGAACCAAAGGTTTTTCCCCCTTCGCCTGTTTTTATTTTAACCGTTACTTCTTTTTCCTTGATCTCTTCTGCAAGGGCTTTTGCTGCGTCTAAATTTTCCTGAGCAACCTTTTCTGCATGCTGATTCTTTAATTTCAGATCGTTCAGATTCTTTCCATTTGCCTCCACCCCTAATTTTTGGGGAAGAAGTTTATTTCTCGCATACCCGTCGCTTACATTTACAATATCACCTTTTTTTCCCAATGCTTTCACATCTTCTAACAATATCACTTTCATACTTCTATGTCTCCTTCCTCAAGCATCTGATCTAATGTCTCCTGAATGCGTTTTTTTGCCTCCAATACACTGCAGTCTGTCATCTGGGCTCCGGCCACGTTCAGATGTCCGCCGCCTCCTAACCGTTCCATAATAAGCTGTACATTGATCTCATCAATGGAACGGGAACTAATATATATTTTCCCATTGTACTCAGTGAGCACAAAAGATGCTTTGATTCCCACAATATTCAGCAGCTCGTTGGCTGCCTGGGCTCCGGCGATAGTTGGACTTTCCACATCCTGATCTGCAGGGCAGATGGAAATGGCAAAGGCTCCCTTATATACTTCCGCATGGCGGACTGCTTCTGCTCTTGCCTTGTAAGCTGCCATGTCATCCCGCAAAAGTTTGCGGACTCTTGTCACCTCGGCACCGCATCTTCGCAGATATGCCGCCGCCTCAAAAGTACGCACACCTGTTTTTGTCATAAAATTATTGGTATCAATCAAGATTCCTGCATAGATACTGTCTGCCTCATTAGGCTTCAAATGGATATTTTCATTGAAATACTGCAGTACCTCCGCCACCATCTCACAAGTGGAAGAAGCATAAGCCTCAATATAAGAGAGCACCGCATTTTCAATTACTTCGCTGCTCTGTCTGTGATGGTCGAACACTACGATGGTTTTACTGCGGTTCAGCAATTCCGGACATTCCGTATAATTGGGACGATTGGTGTCCACCACCACCACTACGCTCTGGGCATTTACCAGTTCCATGGCCTTTTCACTCCGCACAAACATATCCGGCGGATATCCCTTTTCCTCCGTAAAACATTCTTTCATAGGCCGGAGAGAAGAAGTTACTTCATTTAAGACAATATAGGTCTTCTTTCCTAATACCTGCGCCGCACAGAAAATACCGATAGCCGCTCCAAAAGCATCCATATCGCTAATGCTGTGGCCCATAATAAATACCTGCTCCCGGCTCTCAATAATCTCCCGCAGCGCATGGGCTTTCACACGGGCTTTTACACGGGTCATTTTCTCCATCTGTCTGGATTTTCCGCCAAAATAGGAGATTTTTTCCCCTTCTTTCACCACAGCCTGATCTCCGCCTCTGCCCAGGGCAAGGTCAATGGCCATTCGGGAATATTCATATTTTTGGTTGTAATTATTGCCGCTGACGCCTACGCCGATACTTAGAGTTACCGCCATTTCATTTCCCACTTTAATGGTTTTTACATCCTCTAAGATACTGAACTTGTCTGTGATCAACTCTTCTAAATATTTGTGTTTAAAGACCACAAAATATTTGTCTTTCTCAAATTTTTTCACAATGCTGTCCCGCTCAGAAAAATATTTGCTCACTTTACGGTCCACCAGGGCCACCAAAAGAGATCGTTTTACCTCCTCGATACTTTCCAGAGCTTCCTCGTAATTGTCAATATAAACCAGGGCAGAGATCAGCTGCTGTTCCCGGTTTTCCTGAATATATTTGTGAAGCTCCGTCTCGTCAAAGAGATATAATGCCATCAGAAACTGATTTTTGCTTTCCACTTCAATCAAGCCGCCTTCACTGGCAGCCTCGTCAAAATAAATCTTTCCTATACTGGCCCTGTAGATTCGATCTTTCCACTCTACCTGAATATTGTTATGGTCGCCTTCCCGCTCCAATATCTCTCTGGTAATAGCCGGAAAAATAGTAGTGATGGATTTGTGATACTGCTTATCTTTTTCGGTAATCTGAGAAAAAATCTCATTCATCCAGAGAATTTTACTGTTATAATCCAGTAAAGCATAAGGAATCATAAATTCATCCAATAATTTTTTCTGAACTGTCCCATACTGAGTGGCAAAGCTGATTACCTCATTTCGTATGAGAGATCTGTTAACCATAAAAATTCCGAACACAATCAAAAAATACAGTACTGCAAACACAGATACGCAGATTCCTGCTTTCTTGTCCAAGTAATAAATCGGTATGTTCATCAACACAATTAAAATTGTCATCATCAGAGGCCAATACATATAATTTTTCAATTGTCCTCTGAAACGATTTTGCTTTTTCATTTATTTTCCTACTTTCAGTTTCATTCCGCGTTCCTCTGTATCCATACACGCATGATATTGCTGCTTTCAAACTGCCCATAGGGCATATATATTATACCATATTTCCTGGAATAGTTACAATATGGTTTTTGAATCAAATATATGTTCTTTCCTATTATTAGTTATTAGGATTAGGGTGTCAAAAGGGTGCGACGCACCCACTCTATACCATATATTGATGTGCAAGCAAGCTTGCAATAGCAATATATGGTATGAGTGCAGCGCCAAAGGCGCTTTTGACACCCCAATCTTATTAGGTCTTTCCTATGAAAAAACAAAATGAGGCTGGCGCAAAATGGCAGATTTCTGCAAAATACGGTAAAACTTATTACTGTTGTAACCATATTTTGTAGAATCGTCGTATTTTGCGACAGCCCCATTCTAATTTGACGTTTTAGCGGCAAAATTTCCTGAATGAGCAACCATATTAGCAGGACAGCTTTTCTGTACACTTTATCGTTTTGAAAGGTAATCCTGCAAAATATAATAAGACTGCTTTAACCGTTCCCGATAAGTAGGCATCATCCATTCCTCCCAGAGATAGGGAGCGCTCTCATCGCCAATTGCAAAATTGATATGATCAATGGCCTCATAAGTGATCTCATCATTTGCATACAGATTCGCAATACGCATCTTAACGTTGGGCTTTGGTATATTGAGCAGCAGCCAAGGCAGACGGATCTCCGTCACCTGGTCTTTGATGCAGAAATCTGCTCTGGAATTATAGTCAGATGAATCTGGATCGGCATTGCCATGACGAAGTCTGCCTGTCTCAATCTGCTCTGTTTCCACCAGCGTTCCATCTGTAAGCAGTACCGGCCGGTTCAGCATCAGGTAGATTGCTTCAAATTTATTACTGTCTGGCTCTGCATACCCTTCTTTCACCTCCAGGATCTTGTTTTCTGCATATAATCCTGTGGTGTAGAGCCAGTAATTCACATCGTAATAAGGATCAATCAGAAGCCGGCTCTCTTCTGTTCCCTTTAATTCCAGAGAAAAATCTGCTCCTCCATATTCTGAATTCCCCTGATTTTCAATGGTATCCAGAGTAATATTGATATTATCATTATCGCCGCGGATCATCAGATAGACATATGCTTCATCACTTCTCACATAGAGTTCCGTATTGCCGCTCACAAGCAGAGGCTCTTCTCCCTCCCATTCTTTATCATCGCCATCTACCACACAGACTGGCTGTTCTCCCGGATCAAAAGACAGCAGACCAAAAAATTGCTCGCTGGTCTGGACGTCACACCAATAAGGTCTGATCTCTCCATCGGTATAATCCATAGTATTCCAGGTTCTTTTAAACCATTCATCCTGCCAGATAAATACGCAGGCCCCGGCGCATCCTGTCTCAATAATATCACTTAACATGGATACAATTGCATTCCCCTGTTCTTCTTCCGTCAATCCGCCCTGATTAAAACCTGGATCATGGGCAAGATGAGTGATTCCTCTGGACGCAGGTACGCCAAACTCAGAGATCACCACTGGCATCGTATGGTAGCTGTTCAGATCATTCAAATAATGTTTATAGGGATTCTTGGGATCCTCTGTCAGCAGCTCCGGCGCATACCGCATCATTTCTGGATAATAGGGATATACGTGATAAGAAGTAAAGAGCCCCGCCTTAAATTCTGGTTTTGCTTTCACATGCTCTGCATCTACAGACACCGCATCTTCCATCTCAGGATTGGGTTCTCCCGGATGGGAAAGAGGATCTGTCGTCACCCAGTTTGCGAAGGCAGTAGGGTGCTGCATCTTGTAATTCTCTGTCTCATAAGCAATACATGCATCCATCCCAGAAGCAAGAAAAGCCTCAAAAGGCGTCGCCTCTTCGGTGTACAGGTATTTTCCTTCAAATACATTTTTATCTGGATTACTCTCATCGGTATTGATGACAAAATCCGGCTGCCATTCAATTCCCAGAATCCAGCCAAGCAGATATTGAGACACATCTGCTGTATAAGTTCCGCTGGCATTTCCCGGAACCGGATCAATCACTGCATTTCCATGGACAACATCTACGATCGTTTCACACATAGCAATCCAATCTTTTGTAATCTTGCTATCCTCCCCATAGGCATCACAGATATTGCTGATATCTTCCTCATTATTGTAAACGCCCTGGATAAAATACAAAGGATTTTCTGCCGCGGCATTATATTCTGCAAGGGCTTCATAAAACTCCGGCATCAACACGGTATAGACACGGATAGTATCTGCATGCATTTCACTGATCTGGCGAAACCACCGCAGATAATCATCCTTTGTAATGGCAAATTCTCCTGGAAAAGCTCCTGGTTTCCCTGCTCCAATATTCACTCCCACAGGAAGGATGTCCTGCCAGGTGCCATCCTCTTTGTAAATCTGAAATTTTTTCTCATTCGTCCGAAAAGCATACTGAATATCATCTTCTGTATAGATAGGCAGAACAGGAGATTCCACTTTCTCTGTTTCTTTTTCCTGTTCTGTCTCTGCTTCATTTTTCGTATCTGGATGAATGGTGATCTCTGAATCTTTACGAGAACAACCTGAAAAAAGTCCTGCTGATATTGTCAAGACTAATATCAGCGCCGCACTAGATCTTAATTTTTTCATTTTTTCGTCCTTTCACAATTCCCTGCCACTCCCACTCTCTATGGAATTACCACTTCTTGTCCTGGCCATTGATAATCTGCTCTACCACATAGTTAACCACGCCGGAAATCTGCTCTGTCTGCTTCTTTCCGATCTGATCAATAAACTCTGGCTCATTTCTATGGCTGACAATATAGCTTCTCGTAGGCGTCTCACTTCCCTCCATAGACACCAGCTCGCCTCCATGTTCCTGCAATAATCCCTGAAGTTCCTCATTAAAATGATCCGTCACATTCTCAATGGTCGGAACGATAATGTCAAAGGGCTCAATCGTATTCAAGATCTGATTCTGATATTTGTCCAAATACTGTTCAATCAGAGACTCAAAGGTACGAAATTCTACAAATTCATCCCCATCTACAATCATAGTGATCACAAATTCCCAGGTATGAGGATGTGTCTGTCCCTGCTTGCCATTGATGGTGATATAGTGATTCATATTCAAATAAGACTTCAAACGATATTCCCGATATAATCTCTCTTTTCTCACGCACCCGCCACCTTCTTCCAAAATTCATCAAACTGCACTTGATAGCTGTTCATATTATCCTCGCAATATAACTGATCCAAACCGCGCACATTCCAGTTTTCCAGAGATTCAATAATTCTGTCGCTGACAGTTCTCTCATACTGGACAAAGATCAAAAGCACCTGTCTTTCATCCATGGAAAAACGCAGTACATTGTTATCCAGAACAATCTGCATATGCTCAAAAAATTCATCCCGCGCTTCCTTAGAGTCGGTTTCAAACAATGCAAAATGAAGGGGACATACACCCTTTTCATCCAATGTGCGCAAAAATTCATTTAATATATTTTTCTTAAATACGTGTTTGCTGGCGCTAAAAGCATACTCCCGTTTTAACTGTTCGTCTAACAGCTCAATCTGCTGATTCTGCCATACCACGCGCTCTTCCTGTTTATCAATCCGAATGGCCTGCTTACTGATCTTCCGGGACATAATCATACTCAAAATAATCAAAAGAGCCAGAACCAGAGATAGAATAATGATAATAGAATTCTTGCATTCCAGCAGAATGTTGTCCTCTAAAATCACCCGGTCATAAGTCAGCAGACAGATTCGATACTCCTCATCTTTCCAGTTAAAAATCATGCCGGAAGCAATAAAACGGTCATTATCCAGATAAATAATCTGATGGCCTACCTGGTTTACACCTAGATTGCGCATAAACTCAGAAGCCGTCTCGCTTGCATAATAAGTTCCATCTGTAAATCCCTTGTATCTGTTTGTCTCCGTAACGCTTTTTACAAATAAAATGGAATCTCCCTTACTCAGGGTCCAATATCTGCTGGCAGTCGCGTCCAGAGAACTGATGATCTCCGTGATGTCTTCCTCTGTTCCCTGATCATCCAGACGATTGATCTGTTCCAGAATGATTTTAACATATCCATCCTGCTCAGAACCATAGATTTCCAAAAATCTGGTCTCATAATTATTCAGCTGATATACAATAAAGATATCTGCCGCCATGGAAAAAAACACCACAATAGCCGTTATAACGAAAAAATTAATTTTATGTTTCATAAGCTTCGTTCCCCTACTCGTAATTTACTGCCTTACGCGCTTTCTGTAATAAATTCAAGGGTTTCTGTGCTTCCGATTTTAACTCTGCCTCGAAATCCTTCCGTTCATCCGTCAATGTACGGGTTTTCCATGCGCTGTCTGTGTTGATACTGTTGATCACTCCTGCAAACCGAATAAAGAATACGATAAAATTAAAAAACGGAAGTAAAGGCACCACATACCAATGCCTTCGGTAGTATTTCTTCAGATCATCAAACTCCTTTAAGAATCCTACTGTAGAAAGATAGTACAGGTAGCCGCTGATAATGTAGAGTAAAAAGATAATTCCTGTGGAAATTAAGATCACTTTTGCAGAATAATTCATGCACATCAGGCAGATCAAGGCCAGATACCAAATCAAACGCGGAAAAGCAAACGTATGATCGTACATCAAAGTCCGAACCATAACGTTGGTAAACATCTTATGCACTTTCAGATCTTTCTCCAGGAACTGATGGGAAACTTCCAGGCTTCCCCTCTGCCAACGCTGTCTCTGAGTGTAAAGCTTATTGATCCCCTCAATAGGATCCACACAGAAAATAGCATTCTCACAGATCTCCACCTTAATTTTCTGCAGAAAACGCATCTGAAAGGTAATATTAGTATCTTCGCAGATGGTATCTGTATTATAAAGCTGAGATTTTAACACCGCCGATTTCCGAAAGGCAGAAAACGCCCCGGAAAGAGTATAGATAGAATTCGTCTCAGAAGCATAGTTACGCCCTGCCAAAAACGCCTGGGCATACTCCATAAATTCCATCTTCCGCAGCAGCCTTGCAAAGACTCCTTTATACTCTTCGATCATTTCCGGCATGGTAAGAATCGCGCCTGTCATACAGTCCACATCCGGGCTGCACTCAAATTTGCGCACCATATTACTGATGGCATGAGGTTCAAACTGTCCGTCGCTGTCCACATGGATAATGTATTTTCCATCTGCATTAAACAGCGCAAGATTCAGCGCGCGGGATTTCCCTTGTTTTGCATTAAGCCATTGCATCAACAGATCTGGATACAATTCCTGACATTTGGTATAGACTTGAAAAGAATTGTCTTTTCCCTGATTATTCACCAGAAAGATACGCATCTTGTCATTGGGATAATCGCTGTTATTGATGGATTGAATACATTCTTGAAGAGAATCCTCCGAATTGTATACTGGAATAATCAGCGTAATCTCCGGCCAAAATACCGGATCCTCATATTTTTTCGGAAATAATTTCTTCTTAATCAGGATAAAAACACTTCCCATAGAGGGAATGATCTCCATGATTAAGGGAATGATAATCCACGCCGCCCAAAACAATATGGAATTTATAAAATTACTTATCACTGTCATATCGGAAACTTCCCACCTTCTGTTTGATTATCTGCGGTTTCGTAAAGACATAGAAATATATCATAACGGATAATCCATAAAATACAAACCGGCCCACAAAGGTATGGGCTATATAATACATGTCAATGCCGCCAAAATAAATGATCATGCAAATCACTGTAATACGCAGGGCGTTTGCCAGTACCATGGCAATCACTCCAAGAACTCCCACATATACCCGCTCATACACGGTATAAACCCGATAAAAGATCAGCAGGGAAAGATAAGCTATAATCTCTATAATACCAGAACACTCAAAGTCAATTTTTAAGGAAATGGCCCCCACCGCAGACTGTACAAAAATTACGCCATATTTGTAATGGGCGCTGTACATGCTGCCGATCTTACCTGGAAGGCTTGCCAATAAAGCTACAATCCGGGCCAAAGGCTGTGTCAGCACTGGCTGTAAGAAAACCAGCATCAGAATAAAGGCTCCTGCGCTTCCCACAATAAAATGCCAGAAATTTAATTTACTCTTATTTAAAATGTGTAAGATAAATAACCATATGACCAATCCGATCAAACCCACAATATACTTTATCATTTCATCACTTCACTCCACTTTTCCTTCATTCTATTTTTCTGTTTCTTCTTCCTTCCTCTGCAGACGCGAGCGTATGTAGACGGTATACCCCAACAGTAAGACCAGAGCCCCTCCGCTGACTGCAATGCCATATACCAGATAGGGATGACCAATGGAGATTACCGTGGTTCCCGCTCCTACATAAGTCAAATGATTTTTCATATAAATTTCCTGACTGGCAGTAAAACTATTATGATATGCCAGACCTGTATTGACATCATCCCGATCTACCTGAATGGTAATATCATCTGTTCCATACTGAACAGTATAGGGCACGATCTCCCGCTCCGGCAGTTCCGTAGAGCTTATATTCATAGCGCGGTTCAACAAAGCGCCTACTCCTTCATCTAAAGTCAATCCATAATAATAGGTCAAATTCAATCCAATTACAATAATATTATCATTTTTTACTGTCCCAAAGAAGGGAAGATTCCAGTCCAAATCTTTCACAGTTCCCCAGACTTCATCCAGGCCGTCCACATATACAGTGCTCCAATCCCGGTATCCGTTAGGAAACAGATCTGTCTCCAACACCCCGTCTATGGTATCCAGATTGGGATATCCCTGAGAAAAAGAAACTCCATTACAGATTACTCCCAGAAAACTCTGGTTCTGGCTCCCCCTGTCATCCGGTATTCCATCTGCCGCTATCACAATTCGAACGCCGGCTTCACTTAGATCCTCAATCATTTTCTCTGCCTTCTCCTTATCATCATAAGTAAAGCCAGACAAATAGATCATATCATATCCCTTTAATTCCTCAAAAGTAAAATCATTCAAATTCGTTGTCTCTGTTTCCTCTACAATCGGAAACTGTCTGGAAATTCCCGGAGCAGCCCTTCCAATACCGATAGCACGATATTTTGTGATCGTTCCCCAATTTCCATCAATTCCTTTTTTCTTTAATTTATAAAAACGGTAATTATCATTATAATCTACCAACTCATATCCAACTCGTAAAGCGGCATGATCCATCTGCAGAATAGGATTCTTTCCCAGATCTCCCACGATATCTAACTGAATCACTACCGTATCGTTGCCCATTTCCAGACAACGGTCAAATACATACAGATAATGCCCTTCTTCCAACGCCCGGTCAATCTGTTTAAAATTGCTGATGGTAGCGGCAGCTTCCTCTGCTCCGCCGTAGGTAGTAAACGCAGCTTTCTCATATCCCGTAATCAAATAGGAACTCATTCCACCCAGGCTGCTCTCATCCACCAAAGCCAGGCGCTGCCTTGTCATTTCCTTTGCTTCCCTGACCAAAGTCCGCTCTGCATAAGAGTTCAAACGCACCTCCGGAGGGTTTCCCGTCTGGCCCCCTAAGATCAGAGGCATGGAAGGCACAACATCCAGGATCAGCAAAACTCCAAAAAACAAGATCCATCCTTTTTTTAAAGTGTCCCATATCAAAAAACTAAACAGAATCATACACAGGCCAATGGATACAAAACGCAGCATCAATAAAATGTCTCCTCCCGGCAGGGAAGATAATAAAATGTACAGCGTCTCGGAAGAACAGATCAAAATAAGAATCCCTGTCCAAAATCCCGGCATAGATTTTTTCTTGCTTAAAAGAATTCCAAAAACTGCCAGCAGCATCGCCGCCAGGCCAAAATAAACATCTACGCATCCTCTCTGCAGCCTTGCAAAAGGATTGACAGACAAAAACATATTCTGGAAAAAATCTGCCATAATCTCCAGATTATCTATCTCTGTGACGTCTCCTTTTATAACCGGAACCAGCCACACGCCAATCAAAAAGTACCCCAAAAACAATGCAAAAAATGCCTGTACATCTCTATGCCATTTGTGATAAATAATCATGTCTATCACAAAGTAGATCATGCAGGCAATCATCACCAGCAATGCATACTCCGGCTCGCACAGAGCAAGCACCGCAAAGCAAAGAGATAATTTAGGAATGGTGTACCAGTGCTGCTCCCGCAGATAATCATACACCCAATATATCAAGAGCGGTAAAACTGCAATGCAGACAGACCGGGGCAAGTCCCCTTCATAAAACAACGTAATCAAGTTATTTGGAATAAAAAACCACAAAAAACCAACAAAGGCTCCAAAATATGGACGATTCACCTTAAATCCAATATAAAGCCACACAAGAGCCCCTGTAAAAAAAATAAACGCAACAAAAATCAGAAAGCCCGTCATAGCATTTCCGCCGCCCAAAAACTGGCAGAAAGCGAAAAGATATGTAGGCAGCGGGGCCATATAACGCATGAGTTCCGCACCATTATACCAGTGCGGATCAAAAACAGGCCAATAATCTCCATTACAAATTGCATGATACAGCACGTCTCCCCTGTAAATATGGGACAAAGTGTCTGATCCGCTGGGGTAAATCCCGCTGTTTTGTACCAGTATTGCCATTCCATATGCCGATAACGCATAAAGAATGGGCATTAATACCATCAGATAATATGACTTTCTTCTGTCTCTCAATGCCCATTCCTCCTATATCCTATATTTTTATTGTCCAGCAGAATAATGTCTCTTTATCTCACATGTGACAGAAAGATCAGAATTATACAGCCGCCGGCAATAATTCATTTTTTTTTCTCTTTCGATACCAAAGTACTGCTCCTACAGATGCAATACACAGTACCACTCCCACGATTGGTCCGGTAGAGGTGCCTGCTGTAAAAATCCACTGCCGGCCGATCCGTCCGAATTGTGCGGAGATTTCTTTCAAATCTGTCTCATCAACTCCAAGTTTTTTAGCAATTTTCGGCAGTTCCAGATAGAATTCCATCTCATCTTTGCCATCTTTGCCAATTGTCATCATCATCTTGCCATACAGCTGATCATGTTCATTCAAATTACTGATGTTCGTAGAGGTACCCCACGCATCCAGGGAAGCCATATAATATTCATATGTACCTTCTGGTAAATGCATACGCTCTGGGTTCCAATTGATATTGCCATTGGCATCCACTGCAACATATCTGGGATAGAAAACCATTTTCTGGTCATAACTTCCATTGTTCAGCTTCTCTGCACTCTGATTAAATGCAACGGTAACCGCCTCTGTAAACTCTTGACCGGCTTCCTGTAAATGCTGCGGCATATCAGTAACTACATGAGCATACACTTTTTCTCCATCAGAATAAAGCGCGCCCTTAGCGTCAACCTGTGACTCCTGAGTTCCCGCAGTTGCATATTCAATGGTTGTGTGTCCATAGTCTTCCCAGTCTTCATACTGTCCATCATATACGATTCCGTCAAAAAGATGTTCCAGATTATTTCCACTGTCTGGCTTCAAGTTTACGATACCTGTGATAAAGGGCTCACCCAGATAGAGACCAAAAGAAAGGCTCTCTCTGTATTTTGGAAGCTGGTCTTTAGGAATTGCAATCTCCCATTCGTCTCCCACGTAAGCAACCTGCGCTCCGTTTACACCGTTTACTGCCGGTGCAGTGCTCAGCTGAATATCTGTCTCCTGACCCAAATCCGAAGTGATGGCAAATCTTCCGTTGGAGTGAGTACCTGCGCCAGAAGCATTGCTGCTTTTACCATCCCGGATATAAATGTAGAACCAGTCTCCATCAAAAATCGCTGCAACCTGAGATAAACATTCTTTGTGGGCGTCATTTGGACAAGACGCGTCTGTCTTAGAAACTGCCTCCCAGTCCGCATAATTTCCATCAATAGTAATTCCTGCGTATACAGCCGGAGCCTCCGTCTCTACGGATGTTCCATTTATTTTTTGAATCTCATTGGATTTTACAGTCGTTCCGCCAAAATCAATGGTAAAATCCATACTGTGGAAAAAGCTCACCGGAACGGAAAACTCAACCACATAAGGTCCGGCATTATTTCCATGAGCCCCGTTTGTCACTGCAACAGATGCTCCGTTAATATTGCCCCAGAAAGAATTTTTCACTTCTGCCCCGCCATTCCATGCGCGAATAGAAATTTCACTGTTCTCTCCGGTGATTCCATCGGAATAATTGATAGCAAAGCGATTCTCCTTGCTTCCAAATCCATAATCCCATTCTGTACTGGCAGTTCCTGTATAACTGAAATACAAGGTGCCGCCATCTGGCGAGTAAGCGGCTTTCCAGGAATCCACATTGGAAACATTGGAATTCCGTGACATTACCTCTGCCCAGTCAGACAAATCACCGTCAATGGCAATATTTCCATTGACAACAGAAAGGCTATCCAGGGAAAAAGCCTGGGTCTCGTTCTCTTTGATCTCTCCCTCTTCTTCGTCCTCAATATTTTTTTTATCTTCTTGATCTAAAACTTCTTCGTCTTCTATATCTTTTATATCTCCTTGATTCTCCGTATCGCTATCTTCTATTCCGCCATTGTTCTCTGTATTCTGATCTGTCTCTGTTCCAGGCTGCTGCTCTGTCCCGGGCTGTTGTTCCGGCGGCGTCTCTGTTCCAGGCTGCTGCTCTGGCGGCGTCTCTGTTCCAGGCTGCTGCTCTGTTCCGGGCTGCTGTTCCGGCTGCTGCTCTGTTCCGGGCTGCTGTTCCGGCTGCGTCTCCGTTCCAGGCTGCTGCTCTGGCGCCTGCTGCTCCGGTGTCTTTGTCTCTCCAGTATTATTCTCTGCCTCTGTCTGCTGGGCAGGTGCAGTATTATTATCCAGTTCTGCTGCTGTTACCGGCATTCCCGACAGGAAAAGTGACACTGACATCAAACCAGCCACGGCTCCTCTGAAAATCTTTCTGGCTTTCATAAAAAATCCTCCCTTGATAAAGTGACTCAGTGTTAAAATGTTTCTTCTACAATGGCATAGATTCGCAAAGGTGTTTCGCTAATCTCAAATCGGGCAAATTTCCAATGCTGCCTCTCTAATGCGTCCCTTACCTTTAAATAAAACACCTCGCCTAAATTTTCAATACTTGTATTCCCCTCAAATTCTGGAAAATCATTCAAATATTGATATTGATAAGGACCAAACACCTTCTCTAAAATGGAATCCATACTGGCAAACTCCATAAAATCTTCTGTCATCTGCCTCGCCACAATTTCTATTTCAATTAAATGCTGATGTTTGTTCTCTATCTTCCCGTCAAAGCTGTGCTGCATACATAAACGATACTTTAAACGATGGTATTTCATCCCACTCTACCTGCCCATCCTTTTGGCTATGCCCTATAACTTAAGATACTTATTAA
Source organism: Lachnospiraceae bacterium (assembly GCA_022792535.1). GTDB lineage: Bacteria > Bacillota > Clostridia > Lachnospirales > Lachnospiraceae > Petralouisia. Next base: position 31,252 of record JAAWBG010000048.1, on the reverse strand, counting down.
GCAATTAATGTCCCATAAAATATATTGATAAAACATCAATCACACAATAAGTTATGTTATGCAAAACATTATAGCACAAAAAAACCTTGTTTTTCAATCCCAATATTCCTCAATTCAGGTCCTTTTCTCCATATTAGGCAAAATTTTCTGTCATTTTTGTGCAAATGTACAAAAACATCATTTCTTTCATTTATCTTCTCAGATTCGTTGCATACCACTTTTCCCCAGGTTCCGACAGGTACACCACAATAGAATCCTTCGTTTCTACGATACTTCCTTCCTGAGGCCAGGTCTGCATATTTTTGCTCCGCTCTAATCCCTCCTCAATCTGTGCAGTGGAAGGCATAGATAAAACATAACCTTCCAATTCCATAAAATCTACTAATCTGGCAATATTTCCCCCGTCCCATTCAAAAAAAGATCCTCCCAGCGTACCGGATCTTAAAAGAGGAACCTGATCTCTCTCTTTGCTTCCGATAAATACCACCGGCTTGGAATGATAATCATATCCGAGTCTCTGTATCTCATCCATGATCTCGTCTGCAATGACCTTATCCTGCTGGTATACCAAATAACTATGATAATAAATCTGATTCATGTTGGAAGCATTTGCCGCCAAAACACCTGAAAAAACAAGTACCGCTGCTTTTTGGAATATTTTCCGGGACAACATTTGATAAATCACAAGGATCTCAACCATACCAGACAAAGACAAGGCCAGCAGCATTCTTCCCTGGGTCTTGTAAGTTCCCATGGCCAGATAAGTGGCAAAAGGCGCCGCCACCACGCCGCCTAAGAAAAACAACCCGGCTATTGTCCGCTGTATTCCCTCTTTTTTCTGAAACAGCCAGCACACAGAAACTCCCAAAAACAGAATCATAAGAATCCGAAGGGGCATTGCGCCATAGATATAGACATCCTGAATCTTAATTCCAAAAGACACCCGGACTACGTTGGCAAATGCCATAAAAAGGGCATGTCCTATCCCCTGCTCATCATTCCAGCCAATATAATTATCGGTCAGATAAGCCGCTGTTCCTATGGCTTTTCCTATGATAGTATTTATTACATAATATGCCGCCACAGAAATAATACTGCAAAAAACTCCTCTGCAAAATCCCTGTTTAATGGTATCTTTCTCCAAAAACCTGCAGAAACACCAAGCCGCCACTGCCGTAATATATACATTGATTAAAGCCTGATATACGCCTGCCGCCATGACCAGCATTCCTATGATAAGAGCCAGATTGATCTTTTTCTTCTTCACCCAGGGTTTTACTGTGGCCGCAAAAGCCGCCGCTGTTAAAATCATAGCGAAAGATTCCGGTATCATCTGCATGGTAAATGCAAAAGCCTCCCCCATGCAAAGAGGAAGGGAACTGTAATAGCAGAGCATAATCAACCGGATCCACCAATGCCCTTTTTTCTCAAAATCAAAAAAGACATAGGCAAACACAAATCCTGAGATATTCCAAAACACAATGCTGACTACGTCGGAAAAAAACGGCACAAAACGCCCGTATTTTGTAAAAAGAAAATCGTAAATATAGAGTCCGTAACGCCCCTGGAACAGCCACAGCAGAGAATTGGAATCTTTCAGCAGCCAAGTCTCTTCGTCAATATTTACCATATAATGGGTCAGCATAAATCCGAAGCAAAGGAAAGAAAATATAAGCCCTGCGCAGAATATCTTCTTGTTTTTCTCATAAAACTCTTTTATCATTTGTCGTCTCCAATAGGCAAAACAGACCAACCACCCGAAGATGATTGGTCAGTCTTTCTAATTTCTTAAATTAATCTGTAACGTAAGGCATCAGGGAAATATGTCTTGCTCTCTTGATTGCAACAGTAAGAGCTCTCTGATGTTTTGCACAGTTTCCAGTAATTCTTCTGGGGAGGATCTTACCTCTCTCAGAAATATATCTCTTTAATTTGTTTGTGTCTTTGTAGTCGATCACATTATCTTTTCCGCAGAACACACATACTTTCTTTCTTCTGCGCATTCCGCCTCTTCTCTTCATGGGAGAATCGCCTCTCTCGGTTTTATTATAAGCCATTGTTCTTACCTCCTGTTCTAGTTAAAGGGCAGTTCTTCATCAATTCCATCTGGAATATTCATAAATCCATCCCCTGCTGCCGCACTAGGCGCCGGTCTTCCTGCAGGCTGATATCCGCCTGACTGGCTTTCACTTGCAGATTTGCTCTCTGCAAACTCCTGCTCCTCCACTACGACGTCAGTTGTATAGACTTTCTGACCTTCCTGGTTGGTATAGCTTCCAGTCTGAATCCTTCCGGTGATGGCGATCTTTATTCCCTTGTGAAAATACTTTTCTGCAAACTCGCCATTTCTTCCAAAGGCAACGCAGTTAATAAAATCTGCCGTCTGCTGATCATTATCACGTCTAAATCTTCTATCTACCGCCAATGTATATCTTGCAACAGCCGTAGCTGATTCTCCCTGGGAGTAACGCACTTCCGGATCTCTGGTCAATCTGCCCATCAATATAACTTTATTCATTCAATCTCCTACTTTCTATTATGCCTCATCTTGCCTAACGCATAAGAAACGAAGCACATTGTCCATGATCCGTACACGTTTTTCAACTTCTGCCGGACAGTCTGCCTCTGCATCGAACTGGATAAAGTAATAGAAACCTTCGCGCATCTTCTGAATCTCGTAAGCTAATCTCTTCTTACCCCATTCATCCACGTTGGTTACGGTGCCGCCGAAACGTGCAATATATTCTTTTGCTTTTTCTACCACGCCGGCTCTCTCTTCATCCTCGATTTTTGCATTAACAACAAGTGCTAATTCATATTTGTTCATGCTCATCGTACCTCCTTCTGGTCTCTGGCCCCCAGTCTCTGCCGGGAGCAAGGATAATTATTATATCACGGACTAGTATTTTACCACAATCAGTCGGATTTTGCAAGGCTTTTGTTCAAAAACCACTGGATCTTTCCGTAATACAATTCAGGGTCTTTCTCTTGGGTCTGCCCATGTCCGGCTCCTTCCACAATCAGCAGCTCTTTCGGACAGTCTGCCGCTTCATACAGCTCTCTTGACATCTGAACAGAGATCATGGCGTCGGAATCTCCATGAATAAACAGAATTGGAATCTGGCTCTTTTTCACTGCGCGAATGGCTGACGCGTCCTTTAGATCATAACCGCCTCGGATTTTCAAAACTAGACAGGCGGAATCCACCAGAAAAAAGGCTGGCAGATGAAACCACTCTTTGATCTTTTCATGAAACATGGCATAGGCGTCAGTATAGGCAGAATCCGAGACCACTGCCCGAACATTGGCCGGAAGATTTTTTTCTCCAGTCATCATCAAAGCTGTGGCCGCGCCCATAGACTGTCCATGAAGGACAATCTGAGCTTCCTGATCCTGTTCTAATATGTAATCCACCCAAAGCATACAGTCAAAATGATCGGTCCATCCCATTCCGATAAAGTCTCCTTGGCTCTCTCCCTGGCACCGCAGATCCGGCGCCACCACATGAAAACCCTGTTCATGATACCAGTAAGCGAAAGGATACATCTCTTCTTTCCAGCCAGTGTATCCATGAAGAAGAAGCACCCAGTTGTGACTTTCCTCTTCTGCCGGAAATTCTTCCGCAACCAGCTGATAACCATCTTCTGTTTCTCTGGAAATTTTTCTTCGTTCCGCTTTTTCCAGCCACTTTTTTGTCTCATTCCAGGCAAGCTGCCGGTTCCCTTTAATGTCTGAAGTCTGTACCTGAGCCGCATAGCTTTCTTCTGTAATCCGCTCAAACGCCTCTAATTTTTCCATAAAGGAGGGAACCAGGGCTGCGCTTACCAGAAAATTAACCAGGGCAAAGTACAGAATCAGTACAACCAGCAAAGCGATGCCTGCCCGAATCAAAATCTTTTTCCCACTTCTCTTTTTGCTTTCCATTGCTGTCTTACTCTCTTTGGTAACGGTTCAGTCCCGCTCCATTCTCAAAGGCCCGGATCTGAATCCTATTTCCTGATTGTTATTTTTTTCACATTACTGTAAGGTCCATAAATCTTTGCTTTTGTGGAATCCACATGGTACGCCCGGACACGCACATAATAAGTCTTTCCCCGTGTCAGATTCTGCAAGGTTTTCTTTCCATTTGCCACATTCTGCCTGGAAGTGGCGCTTTTTGCAAAATTTTCAGATGTGGACCAGGAGATCTCATAGCCTTTCACACCTTTGATTTTCTTGCATTCCACTGCTAAACTTCCTGCTTTTCCATTTTGAGAAACATCTCTCAAAGAACTGATCTCCGATTTTTTCGGCTTTTTCACTTTGCTCCACTGTGCATAGAAGGTCTGGTTCTTCTTTATCTTGGTCTTCTCTGTGATCTTCTTTCCTTTGGATTTCTGGGTGTACCATCCCTTGAAAACATACCCTTTCCGCTGTACTTTCGGCAAAGTTCCAATCTTAGCTCCATGTACCACTTTCTTGCTCTTCTTACTTAACTTCTTTCCACCGTTCTGATTGAATTTTACAGTATAGGTCTTTCTCTGCTCTCCGCCGCTTACTGTGATCTTCTTTGTGACGGCGCCCTTCTCATAACCTGGAAACCAGATTTTCACTTTAGCGGTCCCGTTTCCAACTCCTTTGATGGTTCCTTTTGATACGGTGCACACAGAAGTATCGGAACTGCTGTATTTTAAGCTGGAAGATGGAATCTTGATATAGGAAAATCCATTATACCAAATAGCAGACACCTTCAAAGTCTCTCCTGCTTTCACTTTGGAACCGCTGACCGTAATGGAAGGTCTGTAATACTCTTTTTCTGGTTTTACATGGATAGTCCTGGTCTTATTTTTATCTTTATAGGAACTGGATTTGACCTCAGATGCCTTGGAACTTCCAAAACACTGCACCCAATAACGGATTCCATCAATTTCCACACACCCGATTCCGATAGATTTCCAGTTCTTTCCCAATATATTGGACCTGTGGCCAGGAGAATTCATCCACAGAGACATCACTCCTGCAGCTGAGGAAGAACCAACAGCGATATTCTCACCCATCATCTTCTGAGATGCTGTAAAACAATCGCTTCCATTGGGACGGGTATGGCTCCAGTGTACCCCTGTCTCCGCAGCCCGCTTCATGGCTGCCTCCAGCAACTCTTTGTCCATTTTCAGACTGCCAAGTCCTTGTTTTTTTCGTTCGCTGTTAACCTTTTTCAATACCTGAAAGGCTTCCGCATAAACTTCTTTGCCTTTTATTTTCACCTGTGCCAGCTGTGCATAAGAACCGTCTTCCTGTTTCGTCAGGGATTTGGGTATATTTTTCAACTTTGTAGTAGATGGAAAGGCATTTTCCCCAATTTCCACAACAGTGGAAGGTATTGTAACGCTCTTTAACTTTCCGCAGCCATAAAACGAGTAGCGGTAAATATGGGTCAGTCCCTTCGGAAAATTAATTTCTGACAGAGAACTGCAGTTCAAAAAAGATTGGTAGGCGATCTCTTTGATGGTAGAAGGCAGCACCACCTTTCTCAGAGCAGTACATTCTCCAAAGCTTCCATTGCCTATTAAAGTGACGCCTTTTGGAATCTTAACCTCTTTCAGTGAAGAACAGTAGGTAAACGCAAGGTTATTCAGATCCGTCACACTTCCAAGATCCACCCTTTCCAATGCCCTGCATTTCTCAAATGCCTGGTAGGATAATTTTTTCAATCCCGGCTTAATCGTTACGCTTTTCAGTTTTGCACATTCATAACAGAAAAAATCTTCCACTTTTGTCACAGAAGACGGAATCGTCAGACTCGTGATATCACTTTGCTGAAATGCAGAACTTCCAATGGCTTTCACACTTGTTGGAAGAATAACCTCCGAAACCCCCGCCTGAGCAAAAGCCAAAGCTCCAATTTCTGTTACGCTGGAAGGAACTTGATACCTGTCTGTGCTCTTTCCGGCCGGATAATAGAGAATCTGCTTTCCATTTTTAGAAAATAATATTCCATCCCGCGTCTGATAAAGGGTGTTGGAAGCAGCAATAGATACACGTTCCATATCTCTGCATCGGAAAAATGCCAAAGACGACAGTTCTTTCAAGGACGCTGGCAGCGTAAGCTCTTTCAAACCGCAATCCTGAAACGCATAATCGCCAATACTTGTGATCTTACTTGCCAGTGTAAGTTCTTCCAAATCATAACACCCTGCAAAAGCGCCACTTCCAATAGAGGTTATGGTACTTGGAAGAGTAACTTTGTTCAGATAATAGCAGTCATAAAAAGCCGCTTCTCCAATATTTGTAACTCCTTCTCCCACCTCCACTTCTTCGATCTCGTAACTATACCCATACCAGGGTGCGCCAGAAGACATATCTTTCATTTTTCCAGTTCCGGTAATCGTTAATTTCCCATCGCTGTATTTCCAGGTAACTTTTCCCTTACTTCCACTGCAGTCGCCGGATGTAGCCGCTGACGTACTGGCTCCCTTCTCAGAAACTTCCTTTTTCAACTTTCCTTTTTCTTGGCCATTTTCTCCATATCCTAAAGGAATTTCCCCTTGCTTCTCTTCTGAAATTTCCAGAACTACTTCTTCTTGTCCCTCTGGTTCATTAGCCCCATGAACAAATTCTGTAGGAACTGCCGTCAGTAAAAGACAGACAGAAAGTCCCATACTGACCATTTTTGACATGATTTTTTTCATAACTTTTCTCCTTCCTCTGTGCTTTTTCGAATCCCCCTGGTATTTTTCTCCACCTGCTTTCTTGAGATCATAATCTGATGTCCGCATCCTAAGCATTTTAAACGAAAATCCGCCCCCACCCGAAGCACCTCCCATTCATTGCTGCCGCAAGGATGCTGTTTTTTCAGACGTACAATATCTCCTATTTCAAATAATATCGGCATGGTTCTCCCTCCCTTCCAGTCTGAAACAAACCCAGATAATTGCTAAACAATCCTTTCAAACAAAGCTCCTATGCTTTCCTGCAGTACCAGATCTGCCTGACCGTCTCTTAGCGTAGCTGTCTTATTGACCAAAACCAATTTATTTCCCTGATAATAGTCTACCAGCCCGGCCGCCGGATAAACTGCAAGGGAGGTTCCTCCTATAATCAGCATATCTGCCTGGCTGATATAGTAAATGGATTCCTGTATCGTCTGGTTATCAAGACCTTCCTCATACAAGACCACGTCTGGTTTGATTCCGCCATGACATTTCTCGCAGTGGGGGACTCCCTGGCTGTTTAACATATATTCTGCGTCGTAAAACTGATGGCAGGACTCACAGTAATTCCGGTGGACGCTTCCATGAAGTTCCAGCACTTTTTTGCTGCCTGCAAGCTGATGAAGACCGTCAATATTCTGGGTGATCACAGCTTTGACTTTTCCTCTTGCCTCCAATTCCGCCAGTTTTTTGTGAGCCTCATTGGGTTTTGCAGTCAGACAAAGCATTTTATTCCGGTAAAACCGATAAAATTCCTCTGGATTCTGACGGTAAAAGGTATGACTCAGTATCATCTCCGGCGGATAATCGTACTCTTGATTGTACAATCCATCCACGCTGCGAAAGTCTGGTATGCCGCTTTCGGTGGACACTCCTGCCCCGCCGAAAAATACAATATTGTCGGATTTCTGTACCATCTCCAGAAACATTTCCACTTTTTCCTGATTTTTCTGATCTGCCATGCTGTTTCCTCCTTTTTCTTCAAAATCTAATCCTCATAAAAGTCTGCCAGCACCCCATGTACCAAAAATCGTTCTCTGCCTCCTGCCGGGGTGCAAGTCATTAACGTCACTGTCTTTTGCTTTGGTGAAACTTTCACTCCTGTGTCATAAAGGCTCCTCTCTACAGTCCTCTGCTGCCATTCTCCATATGTTTCTTCGTTGGCAAATTGACAGAGAAAAGCATCCCCTTTAAGCTCTGTGGCGTAACAGGAAAAAATCTCATAACGTCCCGTTCCCTCTGGAGTGTAGATAAAAAATTCTGGATTCTTCCTGTACGTCTCTTCTTCCCGAAATTCATTTAACTTTGCAAACATAGACCTGTCTTTCATGTTGTGGCCATACAAAAAAGAATTCTGATCGCTGAAATCCGGCGCGTTTTCTACTTCCATAAAAATGCATCCGCATTTATTTTCCTTGTTATAAAAAGTATGGTGAAGATAATATTCATTGTCCTTCCCCTGAACAATGGGATAGCTGATTCCCAGATCTTCCAGCCGAATCCAGCCGATCACATCTGGATTGATCTTTTGCAATTCATCAAAATCCACAAAAAATCCCTGTCCTTCAGCAGCCTCCCCCTGTACCGCCAGCTCCTCTAACCTTCCGTATTCCTGCCGGCCTCCATAATATTCCCATAAAAATTGTCCAAGTCTCGCCGCTGCAAATAACAGCGCTGCTGCTGCCAGTATAAGAATTATTTTATATTTCCAGTCTGTTTTTTTCAGTTTCATATTCCTCTTGACACCTGAATCCTAGAACAAAGCGGGCAAGCCCACATCAACTTCCCTACCCCTCAATCTTGAGGGGATTGCACACTTTGACGCGCCGAGTGCAGTCGCTTCAGCGACATATTCCTTTTGCACGAGTGCGCATATTATTTTTATCTTCTAAATAAAATCCAAAGGAATTTCCTATAAGATAAAATAAAATATACTTATTGAACCTGTTAGATTCAATAAGTATATCACATAAAACTATGAAAATCCAATAGATACGCCTTCTGGGATTTAATTCCTCCGCAGCGCCTCAATGGGACTTAATTTCGCTGCTTTTCTGGCCGGATAGATTCCAAAAAACACTCCAATCCCACAGGAAAATAAAGTTGCCCCTAAGATTGTGCTTGCCTTTACGCCAGGATGAATCGTACTTCCCATGGAAGCGCTCATCAGTCCGCAGACCCCTACCGATCCCAGCAGTCCTAACAAGATCCCTATTATTCCTCCTACAACCGTAAGAATTGCTGCTTCTGCCAAAAACTGCATCAGAATAGAAGAAGTCTTTGCGCCCAGGGATTTTCGGATTCCAATCTCCCTGGTACGTTCTGTCACTGATACCAGCATAATATTCATAACGCCGATTCCTCCTACAATCAGAGAAATCGCGGCTACACAGGAAATAAATGTGGTTACAATACCCAGTATATCATTTAATTCCTGGACCATATCCTGAAAACTCTGTATCTGGAAATATTCTTCTCCTGCACATTGGTGCCTGCTCTCTAACAGATGAACAATCTCTTTGGCCACTTTTTCACCGCTGACTTGATCATTAGCAAAAATTGTGGCCGAATAGAAGGAATCGCTCTCCCATCCATAACTCTCAAAGGAGGTATAGGGCACATCCAGGCTTACCGGCGCGCCTTCATAGGTGTAACTGACAAAAGCACCGTTTTCCTTTTGCTGTGTAACGCCCACAATCCGATAACTGCCGGTTATGTCTCCAATGGTTACTTCAATGTCCATGCCTACCACATCATCAGAACCAAACAGACGCTTTGCATCGCTGGAAGTGATCACGCAGACTCGGTTTCCTTCCTCTACATCTACAGAAGTAAAATAAGCTCCCCGCTTTATGTTATAATTTACAGCTCTCTGTAAATCTTCTGTCCCGCCGTTTAACTGAACTGCAAATTCTCCCTTTTCTGTGGCGGTGCTTCCAGAGGAACCGTCGTTAGGCGTCGCTCCATCTACACCTTTCACCTGCTCCCCAATGGCTGTAAGATCCTCCGGCGTAATCCATTCCCCTTCTGTGGCAGCTTCCTCACTGCAGTAGACGCTGATCTGGCCCGTCCCCAGATCCGCCACCTCAGAATTCATGGCATTCGTCGTTCCATCTCCCACTGACATTACCATAATCACAGAAGAAATTCCTATAATAATTCCCAGCATCGTCAGAAAAGACCGGCCTTTGTTGGCCATAATATTTTTAAATGCCATTTTTACATATTCTATCATATTTCCCATCTCAATCTCCTGCCTCTGCTGACTCCTCTGTCTCTGTTTTTCCCTGGGATTCTCCTGTTTCTGCTTTCTCTGCAGATTCTCCTGCCTCCACTGTCATAATCTTGTCCCCTTCTTCATGATTTCCAGGGTCTGTGATTACCTGTTCCCCTTCCTGGATCCCTTCTTTGATCTCTGCATATTCATCTGACGTCACCCCTGTGGTAATGGCACGCTTCACTAAAAGGCCATCTTCACACACCCAGCAAAAACTTCCATCTTTTCCAATATTGATGGCCTCAATGGGAAGAATCACCACATCTTTGGCCTCTGCCGCCATAATTTTAACCTTAGCGTCTACGCCTAAAAAAATATTATCGTCTGGATGATCCAGATGTACCGTCGCCATAATTCCTGCAGACGCCACTGCCGCCTGATTGGTACCTGTCTCTCCAGCTGTGGCAATCCGGTTGATTCTGCTTACTGTTCCTTCATAAGTCTGGCCTGCAAAGGTAACTTCCGCTTTCTGTCCTTCTTTTACTTTTTCATATACATTTTTTGATAAGGTAATCTCCACATTTACATCATCAATGCTCTGGAGGGTAAAAAGTTCCATTCCCTGAGAAACGGTAGCTCCTTCCACCACCTGTTTTCCAGAAATCACTCCGTTAAATTCTGCTGAAATTCCCTGTTTTCCTTCTAATATCAGTTCTTCCAAAGATTTACTTTCCAGCTCTGCAAGGTTGTTATTGGTCTGCATCTGGGCTCTGGCCGCGCTGCTCAGCGTCCCGGCGTCTGCCTCTGCCATGGCTTTCTCGCTCTCCAATTTTGCCTCCAGATTTGCCAGCTCCGCCTGAGCCCCTTCTAATTTCTGCTGCAGCTCTGCACTATTTCCTGTTTCTGTACTGACAGCCGGAAGTGTGGATTGAAGCTCTGCAATCTGCGTATTCAGATTTTCCACAGCTGCTTCTTTTGCCTCATAATCTCCCTTTGCCTCTGCCAGCTTGGTATTGGCTGTATTGAGAGCCTCCCGCGCTGTCTCTAACTTTTCTGGGTTTGAAGCGGCTGCTGCCGCGTCAAAATTCACCTGTGCCTCCTGTTGATCTGCAAGGGCTTTCTCATATTTTTCCTTTGCCTTGCTCAGCGCCTTCTCTGCCTTTCCCAATTCCTTTTGAAGAGAGGATATCTGATTTTTAAGATCATCCGCAGCTTTTTTAGCCGCTTCTTCCTGGGCCTTTGCCTCCCCGGAAAGAGCCCCGGTTAAATCTGCCACTTCTTGTTTTTTTGCATCCACCTGCGCCTGCAGAGAAGATACCTGAGATTTCGCCTGGGCCTGTTTTGCTGCAGCTTCATTAGACTTGTTGACAGAATCCTGATATCCCAATTGGTTGGCCTTTACGGTAAGTTCTGCCTTCTGATTCTGTACCTCTAAATCTTTCAGATCAAAAGTCACCAGCTTCTGTCCCTCTTTCACCAGATCCCCTGTCTGAAATCCCGCTGTCTCCACTTTTGCGTTGACAGGAGAAAAGATGGTCTTCTGCTGTCCGCTGACTACGTTTCCGCTGGTCTCTATGGTCTCTGACACATTTCCTTTCTCCGCTGTTATGGTTTCTACTTTCATGGCTTCTGTCATGGCTTCCTTCGCTTTTCCTGAACTACTCACCGCAAATATCACCAGAACCACGCCTAAAAGAACCACGGGAATGATAATCTTCCACACCTTCTTATTTTTCATATCCTGTTTCCTCCGCTTTTTCTTTCCTTTTCTCTTTATTATAATAATCTTCTACGATCTTACCATCCAAAATCCGCACCACTCTTTTTGCCTGTTCTGCAATCTCACTGTCATGGGTAATCAAGATTACGCTTCTTCCTCCACGGTGCAGTCCCTTTAAAATGTCCATGATCTCCTGGGTAGAGGCCGAATCCAGATTTCCGGTAGGTTCATCTGCCAATATCACCGGCGGTTCTGCTGCAATGGCCCTGGCGATAGCTACCCTCTGCTGCTGGCCTCCAGACATCTCAGAAGGCTTATGGTGCATTCGTTTTTCCAGGCCTACTTTTTTCAGCGCCTCTTTTGCCATCTTGTTCCGCTCACTTCTGCCGATTCCCCGATAGATCAACGGCAGCTCCACATTTTCCACTGCGTTCAGATTTGCGATCAGATTAAAGCCCTGAAAAATAAATCCGATTTCCTGATTCCGTATTTCCGACAGTTGGTTGTCTTTTAAAGACGAGACATCTTTTCCATTCAGATAATAAGAACCGGAAGTGGGAACGTCTAAGCATCCCAGCATATTCATCAAAGTGGATTTCCCAGAACCAGAATGGCCGATAATGGCCACAAACTCTCCCTGATCAATCTCTAAACTTACATGGTCCAGCGCCCGGACTTCATTTTCTCCAGGATTATAGATCTTGCACATATCCTGAACTTTGATCAAATTTCCCAATCTTTTTCCTTCCTTTCTTTCCCTCTGTTACAATTATTTTACTAATATTTTCTTAAAGAAATTATAACATTATCTTACGTTTCTCTTACTTTTGTCTTTTGTTTTGACCTTTTTTTCTCTGGAATTCTATATAATAAAACGAGAGTCCTTTTCTAATTACTTCAAAATTTTTCCATAAATGCACTTATGAAAGGACTAATCTGTGATAAAATAGACCCAGCGCACACTTTTGAAACCGGAATAGGAGGGAAAGATTAAAATGAAAATTATAGATATGCATTGCGACACTATTTCCCGTATTTATCAGGAACGCCGGCAGGGAAAACATGCCCTGCTCCGCAGCAATTTTTTTCATCTAGATCTGGAAAAAATGAAAAAAACCGGCTATCTGCTTCAGAATTTTGCCATTTTTCTTGATATAAAGCAAACCGCTAACCCTTATGAGGAGGCCAAAAAACAGATCGCCCTTTTTCAGGAAGAGATACAGAATAATCAGGATATGATCGCCCCTGCCCTTTCTTATTCTGATATCCTGGAAAATGAAAAACAGGGAAAAATGTCTGCTCTGATGACCTTAGAGGAAGGAGAGATCTGCGAAAGAAGTCTGGAAAAACTAGAAGAATTCTATGATCTGGGAGCACGCATGATGACCTTTACCTGGAACTATCCCAATGGCCTGGGCTTTCCCGGCGAACCTGCCGCCGCTCATCTGTCTCAGTCCCAAGGACTGACTTCCCTTGGCATGGAATTTTTAGAGCGGATGGAAGAGCTGGGAATCATTCCCGATGTATCCCATTTATCAGACGCAGGCATCCGCGACGTGTGCCGCCTTGCCCGAAAACCTTTCTGTGCCAGCCATTCCAATGCCCGCGCTCTTTGTCAGAGAGGACGCAACCTTCCCGATTCGCTGATCCGCAGCATTGCAGAACACGGAGGGGTCATCGGAGCCAATTACTACGGCCCCTTTCTCTCTCAGATACCAGACGTATTTGGCCGTTACTATGGCTATGTCAAAGATATTGCCCTGCATATCCGGCATATCTCGGACGTGGGCGGCATAAATTGTATTGGTCTTGGTTCTGATTTTGACGGAATCGACAATCATCTGGAATTGAAAAACTGCAGCCTGATGGATCTGTTAGAAGAAGAATTGAAAAAAATTGGATTTCATGAAAGTGAAATTGATAAGATTTTTTATCAGAATGTACTGGCATTTTACCAGGAACTTTTGTAAACCCCTGCTGTTTTCTAAAGGGTTCACCGTCTATTGATAGAAAGGATTTTTATGCAGACAGCCATTATCACCGCTCCTCAAGCATTTCTCTATGAAAATATTCTGACTGGAAGAGGCCATACCTACGGCGTTTCCATTTCAGATGAGCTTTTATCTGGATGGCTGGTTATGATACAGCAGAAACAAGCTCAATATCTGAAGGTCACTACCCACTATGGCTACAGCGGATGGCTGGATTCCTCTCACCTCCGCTGTATTTCCCCCCAGGAATGTGAACTCTGGAATGGGGGTTCTGTGCACTCCTCTGCTGTTATCTCCAGAAAAACCATAGATATTTTGAGAGAACCCAGGGTACAATCTGAGATTGTATCTACTCTTTGTATGGGCAGCAAAGTGCTTCTTTTGGATGATTCCAGAGATGGATGGCAGAAGGTAAAGACAGCGGATGGCCTGTGCGGGTATCTCCCTGCTGTTTCCCTCAAAGGAACCTTAGAGATCCCTCAGACAGATTCCAGCCTTCGCTGTGAGATCCTTCGTTATGCTAAAACTTACCTGGGAGTTCCATACCGCTGGGGCGGCAAAACTCACATTGGCATTGACTGTTCCGGCCTTACTTTTATGAGTTATTATATGTGCGGAATTCTGATTTACCGGGATGCAGCCATCGTAACCGGCTACCCAGTCCAGGAAATTCCCATTTCCCGGATACAGCCTGCAGACCTTTTGTATTTTCCCGGCCATATCGCCCTCTATCTGGGCAATAACAGATATATCCATTCCACTGGAAATCTCAAGAGTTTCGGCTGTGTTGTCAACAGTCTGAACCCGCAAGACCCAGATTACCGAAAAGATTTAGCGGAAAATCTCACTGCAGCAGGCAGTATATTTCCCAATTACGGCGGTATATAGACAACACCAATCAAATTTTTTTAATCAAACAGCGGCGTGGAAAAATACCGTTCCGCAGTATCCGGCAATATGGTGACAACGGTCTTTCCTTTTCCCAATTTTCTTGCCAGCTTTAAGGCTGCGGCCACGTTGGTTCCGCTGGATATCCCGCACATAATTCCTTCTTCCGCCGCCAGCCTTTTGGAGGTATTAAGGGCCTCTTCATCTGTGATAATACAGACTTCATCATAAATCTGCTGGTTTAAGATTTCTGGAATCAGCCCATCTCCAATTCCCATCTGCAGATGAGTTCCGATGGAACCGCCGGACAGAATTGCCGCATGTTCTGGTTCTACCGCCCAGATTTCCATCTCAGGATTCTGCTCTTTGATTGTCTCCCCTACTCCTGTAATCGTACCGCCTGTGCCAATCCCTGAACAAAATCCATGAATGGGCCCTGCCGCCTGTTCTAAAATCTCAATCCCTGTCTGTGACCGGTGTACGGCAGGATTGGCAGGATTTTCAAACTGCTGAGGCACAAAGACTTTGGGATCCTCCTTTGCCATGGTAAGGGCCTTCTGCAGACATTCCTCAATACATGCTCCGATATTTCCGGCGTCATGAATCAGAATTACCTCCGCTCCGTAATGCTCTACCAATTTCCGGCGTTCCTCACTGACAGAATCGGGCATAATAATCTTCGTCTGATATCCCCGCACAGCTCCCACCAGCGCCAGCCCAATTCCCTGGTTCCCGCTGGTAGGTTCCACAATAATGGTATCTTTTTGAATCAATCCTTGGTTTTCCGCCTCACAGATCATGTTGTAAGCCGTTCTCGTCTTGATAGAACCTCCTACATTCAATCCTTCAAATTTAACCAAAACCTGAGCCCCCTCAGGGTCTGCCATATGATTCAGACGTATCAGCGGCGTATTTCCCATTGCTTCTAATATATTTTCATAAATCATTTTCTTGAATCCTTTCTAAACTGACATCTCATTGATTTTTTCCCTCTGGTATTATATCATTAGCCTATCACTGGAACAAGACCCCCGTAAAATATTCGTATCGAAAAGGAATATCTACATTCAGGAGAAGTTTTTATGATCAGCGATAGATTTATCCAAAGTATCCGCGTGAACTGGAATAAAATTGAAAAAGATTCTTATCTTCATCAAATTACTGCTTTAAGGCAGATTACAGAGCTGGAATTTTCCCAGAATATCACCTTTTTTGCCGGTGAAAATGGAACCGGAAAATCCACGCTGTTAGAAGGGATTGCCACAGCTTACGGTTTTAATCCAGAAGGCGGAACCTTAAATTACAGATTCAGTACCTTCGACGATGTTTCAGAACTGCAGAACGCCATCTCCATCACCAAAGGATACCGCCGGCCCAAGTCCAACTATTTTTTCCGGGCGGAAAGTTTCTTTAATGTAGCCAGCAAAACAGAAGATTACCGGGATCACACCCCAAAAGAGATCTTCTACCAAAAGTATGGAGGCAAATCTTTGCATGAACAATCCCACGGTGAAAGTTTTCTTTCCTATTTCCAGTCTTTTGATCAGGCCGGCCTCTATCTTATGGATGAGCCGGAAGCCGCTCTGTCTCCCCAACGCCAGCTCACGCTGCTGATTCAGATTGTAAAAATGGCTGAAAAGGGCTCTCAATTCCTGATTGCCTCTCACTCTCCTATCCTTCTTGGAATTCCAGGGGCAGAGATCCTCTCTTTTGACCAGCAGGAAATAAAATACTGTCAATATGAAGACACAGAAAGTTATCAGGTGACAGAAATGTTTCTCAACCACAGAGGAGCTCTTTTGAACCGGTTATTAAACGATTAGGCAGATACATATTTTTTACTCCCTGGGGAAAACTCTATACCGATAGAAATCTATAATTTAGGAGTGATTACAAATGGAAATTATGCTTAACCAAGTCCTGGATGAAAAAGGAATCTCTCAAAACAGACTGGCAAAAGATACTGGAATCTCTATCACTACCCTCAGAAATCTAAACCACAACAGAACAACCCGCATCAGCTTTGACATATTAGAAAAAATCTGTTTTTACTTAGACTGCGGCGTGGAGGATATTCTTCGGATCGAAAAGTAAATGTAATGAAATAAAGGTAAAAAGGAATTTCCTATAAGACAAGAAAGAATCCTGCTAAGTAGGATTCTCCGCCTGCGGCGGGCCGCTTCCGCGGTTTATTTCCTCTCCGCCGCAGTGCGATCATTCTATTTTATCTTATAGGAAATCCGAAGGAATTTCCTATAAGATAAAATAGCACTGCCGGCAGATTTCTCTTTCGGTAGTGCTTCTTAATTGCGGGAGCAGGATTTGAACCTGCGACCTTCGGGTTATGAGCCCGACGAGCTTCCAGACTGCTCCATCCCGCGCTGATAGGATCTATTATATTCCATAATCTGGAAAATGTCAAATTTTTTGTTACTTTTTTACCATCCTACACTCAGTATATGCATTTTTTACAGATTTGATTCTATCTTCTGAAATATTTTAAAGCTCAGACAATGACCCTGTCATGAAAGCTTCGATAGGTCCGCCAGGCCAGCCCTGCCATCAGAAACAGATATACCACGGGAATCAACTGGTAAAAATAAAAATGCCGATTTCCCATTGTAAATAACTGATCCGCCATAGGGGCTCTGGCTTCCATCATGGAAGCGGGCATACTGTTGACCAGCATAAACAACCATCGTTTTTCCGCCACCATCAAAAGAAGGGGTTCTGGAAGAAAAATAAAGATAAAGTTTAAGATAATCACCCCAAAGGAAGATTTTATCTTTACAGAACAAAACATCACAAAAAATACTGTCATACACAATGCCATAATGCTGCATCCTGCTGTAATCCCCAGCATTTCCAGTAGATTGATGGGAAGACTGAAATAAAATCCTGTGGTGCTGACTTGTATTGGAAGATTCCATCCGCTGAGCCCATAAAAAATTCCGATCTCCAGCAGGGAGATCCCTAAAACCAAAAGCTCAGAAAACACTGCGAAAGAGAGACCTGTAAGAAATTTTGCGGCAATCAATTTATTTTTTCCAAACCGGGTGGTCAGCACAAAAGCATCCATACGAGAAGCATACTCCCCGGCAAACATAGGGGCAAAGCAGATCGCCAGCGCAAAAGACAAACATATACCATTTACACTCTGAATGGAAAAATACCTTTCAAATCCCATCATATTTCCATAGAGATAGGGCGTCTCTATTTTCTTTTCTTCTTTTTTGTGAAACTCAATTTCTCCGGCAGATAATTTTTCCCTCTGATAATTAGACGCCAGCATTTTTTCCCGGCACTTATAAAAATTTTCCCCGTCAATTTTTACTCTGCTTCCGATTTCCCGCTGAATCATCATACATAATACGCTTACGTTTAACTCTTCTTGAACTTCTGGAAAAAGTTTCTCATCCAGCCTTCTTCCTGTGAGACTTTCCAATTCCTTCCGCTCCTGCCGCACCAGATCATAATTGCTTCCTATTCTTTTTCCGTCCATGTAATAATCCCCTATTACGCCGGCAATGCCTCCAAAAATCACTAAGATCAATACCACTCCCAATGAGATCCAGGAAGAACGCCTCTGCAGTATCTTTTTATATTCATATCCAATCAGTATTCCTATTTCTCTCATAACCGTCTCTCCTTTTCCTAAAAATTACCTATTTAAGTAATTGCCTATTTACTAAAATAATAGAGATAAAGATCCTCTAAAGATGCTTCTGCATTCACCGCATTTTCTGCCGGTTTTTCCTCACACACAATCCGCAGAAACGTTCCCTGCTCTTCCTGACGGATATTCAGCACCGGATACCGTTCCATCAAATCCTCCGCCTGTCTGCTGTCCACTCTGCACTCCCAAACCTTTTGATCAATAACCTGAATAATTTCCTCCCGGCTGCCCTTATGGATCACAGCCCCTTCCCGCATAATCAGAATCTTATCTGCAATGTATTCTATATCTGATACAATATGGGTGGATAACAGCACGATCCTGTCTGTTCCCAGCTCTGAAATCAAGTTTCGGAATCTCACCCGCTCCTTTGGGTCCAGCCCTGCCGTTGGCTCATCCAGTACAAGGACTTTAGGATGATTCAACAAAGCCTGAGCGATTCCCAGACGCTGTTTCATACCTCCTGAAAAAGTCTTGACCTTCTTTTTGGCTGAAGAAGAAAGTCCTGTCAATTCCAACAGTTCTAAAACCCTCTCTTTGGCCCGCCGCCTGGGGATTCCCTTTAAAGAAGCCAGATACATGAGAAAATCCCAGGCTGTAAATTCAGGATAATAACCAAATTCCTGGGGTAGATAGCCTAAAATATCCCGATATCTCTCTTCCTCCACCTTGATTCCATCATAAAAAATCTCACCGCTGTCTGGCTTTAAGATCCCGCACATCATACGCATCAGCGTGGTCTTTCCAGCTCCATTCGCCCCCAGAAGGCCATAGACGCCCTTTGTCAAAGTGAGAGACACCCGGTCCACCGCTATCTTATTTTTATACTGCTTTGTCACTCGGTCAAATACAAGTTCCATTCCCATTCCTCCATTCCATGTAAAATCTGTTTCATCTGCCGGTATAAAAAACACACAAGCAGCAGTAATCCGCAGATCCAAAGGTAAAATATTCCGATATCATAAATTTTGTCCTGAATGATCCTGCTGATCAGATTCATTCCGCTGACCAGAAGCCCGCAGCAAATACAGGACCAAAGGGTATCTCTTCCTCTTTGGCATTTTTGAATTTGAAGGGACAGCGCACAGGTACACAGATAGGGCGCCAAAAGATAGACTAAAGTCCGAAATATGCCTACTGTTCCCTCTTTTACCACAAAAGGGATTCCCAAAAGAATCAGCAGAAAATCCACAGTCCCTATGATTCCCATCCGTATCAGAAGCACTTGGGGAAGATAATGTTTTGCCGCCATTTCCATTTCTGCCATCCCATAAACACTGGAACGAAAAGTTTCCGTTACTACCAAAACTGCCAGGATCGGCATAATGCCGGACAATCTCCACAGTACGTCGTAAGATGTGCCGCTCCACCAGCCGCTTTCCCCTGCCGCCAAAACTGCTCCTACCAGCAGCAGCGATAAAATCCATACGCTTTTACGAATATACCCCATCTGTATTTGTATGACTTCCCATTTAGAAGCCGCAGGATAAGAAAATTCTCTCAAAAAATCTTCTTTTTTTTCTGGACAAGGCGCCGGATATAACTGGCGTATCTCCTTTTTCAGCCAGGATGTTTTGATCCGAGATTTTTTATTTCCCACAATATCCCTCCTCTAATATTTCTTTCAACCGTCTTAAGGCTTCTTTTTCTATTCGATACTCACTGCTTCTGGACAAACCAGTGATTCTGCAGATTTCCCGGATAGAAAGCTCATTCACATATCGCAGCAAAATTAATTCCTGCATTTCCCTGGGAAGCTTTTCTACTGCCATCTCCAGAGAAATCATCCCTTCCACCTGTTCCATAGGATGCTCTCTCATCTTCCGTTCCTGGTCAGACCAGGAATTTCCAGAAAATTCCCATTCTTCTTTCCAGGGAACATGCTTTGGCTTCCGATAATAATCAATGCACAAATTCCGGGCAATGGTATAGAGATAAGCCAATTGTTTTCCCCGATGAATATAGGAGGTCTGGGCAAAATAGCGGAGAAATGTTTCCTGGGTGAGATCCTCCGCCAAACAAGAGTCTTGTACCTTAAAATAGCAATAACGATAGATCTTATCATATTGTTCTTGAATATCCAAAGACACGCCAAAACCTCCTTTCACAGTGATTAACGGATCACAAAGAGAATATGTGTCATATTTTTGTGATTTAGTAGCTATTTTATCAATTTTCCAGTATACTATAAACAACCTTTCAGCTTGAGTTTTCGTATTTTTTATATTTATGCCAAAAGGTCTTGCTGCCAAAGGCAGCATGGACATCTTGCACAAAAATTGTTTGGAAAACCAGCTTTCCGTGACACTTTGGCATTGCGGAACTGTAAAATACGGAAACTCAAGCCTTTCAGGGATCATATAATTTCATTTCGGAGGAATTATTTATGTCCAACAATATATTTTATACCCTCCAGAAGATTTCCTATCTGGATCAGAAATTACAAACTTATGCTCAAAGTGATTATTACCCTTTTCACATGCCGGGACACAAGCGGGCCCCCCTGGAATTTCCTAATCCTTACTCCATCGACATTACAGAAATTGACGAATTTGACAATCTCTACTATGCAGAAGGAATCTTAAAAGAAGCGCAAAAGCGGGCTGCCGAACTCTACGGTTCCAAGAGATCTTTTTATCTGATCAACGGCAGTACCTGCGGCGTCTTAAGCGCCATCAGCGCCGCCCTGCCTAGAAACGGAACCCTTTTAATGTCCCGCAACAGCCATAAATCTGCTTACCACGCCGCTTACCTGCGGCAGTTAGAAACTATCTATCTATTGCCTGCCTCTACGCAATTCGGCATTTCCGGATCAATTCCCCCTGCCTATGTAGAACAGGCGTTGCATGATTTTCCTCAGACAGGCTGTGTTTTTATCACTTCGCCTACCTATGACGGAATCGTGTCTGATATCCGTGCGATTGCCGATCTCGCCCATGCTCATAACATTCCATTGATTGTAGATGAGGCACATGGCGCGCATTTTCCTTTTTCCAAAGATTTCCCCAGCTCTGCACTGGAATGCGGCGCAGATCTCGTGATACAAAGCCTTCACAAAACCCTGCCCTGCCTCACCCAGACAGCGCTGCTTCATGTGAACTCTGACTTAATAGACCTGGATCTGCTAAAACGTTTTCTGAATATTTACCAGACCAGCTCGCCTTCCTATGTGCTGATGTCTTCCATGGAACAATGTATTCGTTTCTTAAAAGAAGAAAGTGCAAAACCCATGGCAAAATTTACAGAGCTGCTGCATCAGTTTTACCAAACCGCCAAAGAATTCCACCATATTCAAATCTTTGACAAAACTTCCTGCGAGCCGGGAACCTGCTTTGACCACGATTTCTCCAAGATTTTAATTGCTGCAGGCGATACAGGATTAACAGGAAAGGAACTGCATGACATTCTTCTGCAGGATTATCATCTTCAGATGGAAATGACTTCTGGACATTATGTGGTGGCTCTTACCAGCTTAAAAGACACCTCCATCGGGTTTCAGCGGCTTTTATCCGCTTTGGAAATGATTGACCGAAAATACCACCCTTCCCAGTCCCAGGAAAACCCTCTGACTGCAGAAATGATCTATCAAATGCCAAAGCCTGGAATGTCTCTTTCCCAGGCCATGGAACAGCATACGGAAACCCTTCCCCTCAAAGCCTCTATCGGTCATGTCAGCCAGGAATATATCTATCTGTATCCCCCTGGCATCCCTCTAGTGGCTCCCGGAGAAATCCTGACCGGAAACATTCTCCGCACAATCGCTCAATGCGAAAAACAGGGATTATCTGTGATTGGACTTCACGACGCTAAAAACAACAATATTCATGTGGTGAAAATATAGGTATCTGCTTGCAGCAGTTCAGCCTGGAGCCTTTTCCAGCAGATTTCTTTTGCAATTTTTCATCAGCTATACTATAATGTGGATTATGGGAAAAATATTTTGTTTAATGGGAAAAAGTTCCTGTGGAAAAGACACTATATACAAGCGGATTTTATCTGAAAAACGTCTTCCTCTGAAGACGCTGGTATCTTATACCACCCGTCCTATCCGGGATGGTGAGACAAACGGTATCGAATACTATTTTTTGACAGAACAAGATCTGGAAAATTTAAAACAACAGGGAAAGATTATTGAACTGCGGACCTATCACACAGTTCATGGTCCCTGGAGTTACTTTACTGTAAACGATCACCAGATCAATCTGAGCCATTATCACTATCTGATTATCGGTACTCTGGAATCTTATCTGGCTCTGCAGCAATACTTTGGAAAAGATTGTCTGGTTCCGCTCTATATCGACCTTGATCCCGGAGAACGCCTGCAGCGCGCCCTGGATCGGGAACGAATGCAGACAGAACCAAAATACTCGGAACTCTGCCGCCGGTTTCTGGCAGACGAGGCGGATTTTTCCAGAGAACATCTGGAACAGGCAGGAATCCACAATTATTTTACCAATCATGATCTGGACTGCTGCATTCAGGAAATCACCGCCTGGATCAGTCAGAACCTATAATTCTCACTTTACAACTTTAGAGAAAAAACCGATAATAATACTATAGAATCTTATAGAACAGCAGGAAACAGAAAGGCAGGTGATCCCATGGCAATTAAAGTAGAGGGCGTCAATGCTCCCCAGCCAGTAGAAACTGCCCAGCCAGTGGAAAAGGGCGACGGAAGTTTTAAATTTACTCTGGCAAGTCATGTGGAAGAAGCAGAACTTCAGGAAAAACTAAACGGCCTTATGAGCGATATCACCGCTCAGGGTGAAAAGCTGGCGGAACATATGGATATTCGGGATATGAAAAAATATCGGGAACTGGTAAAAGATTTTCTGAACGAAGTGGTAAACCGTTCTCACAAGTTCTCCAGAGAAAATTTTTTAGACCGCAGAGGACGCCACCGGGTATATGGAATTGTCAAACTGGTGGATAAAAATCTAGACGCACTTGCCAGCGAACTGGTCAAGGATGAAAAAGACCACCTTGCAATTTTAAATAAAGTTGGAGAGATCCGAGGACTGCTTTTGGATATTTCCACCTAGACAAACACAGAATCTTATCACACAATTATTTATGATTTTCTGACCTTTTGCTCAGAAAATCATTGGAAATGGGGAATTTTTATGGCAGGTTTCGCAAACATTATTGGACACGAACAGATTAAAGAACATTTACAAAATGCAATTTCCACAGATAAAGTATCTCACGCATACATTTTCCACGGACCAGATCAGTCCGGCAAAATGATGCTGGCAAAGAGTTTTGCTCTGGCGCTGCAGTGTGAGAACCATCTTACAGAGGGATGTATGACATGTCACTCCTGCAGACAGGTTTTATCTGACAACCATCCAGATATCATTTATCTGCAGCATGAGAAACCAAACACCATTTCTGTAGACGATATTCGAAAACAGATCAACCAGGATATTGCCATAAAACCTTACTCCTCCCCTTATAAAATATACATCATTGATGAAGCAGAAAAAATGAATCAGCAGGCCCAGAATGCTCTTCTCAAAACCATAGAAGAGCCTCCTTCTTATGGTATCATTCTGCTTCTAACCAACAATGCAGACGCTTTTCTTCCCACAATTCTCTCAAGATGTATTACCTTGAATCTAAAAGTAGTTCCCGATCAGGAGATTCGTTCTTTTTTAATGAAAGAATACCAGATTCCAGATTACAAAGCGGATATCTGTACCGCCTTCGCTCAAGGGAATGTGGGCAAAGCCATTCAGCTGGCTGGCTCAGAAGATTTCAACGAGATTAAGAATTCTGCCCTTCAGCTTTTGAAACGGGTGCGGGAAATCGACTTGTATGAAATGATGGAAGCCATCCGTCAAATCAGTAACTATAAACTAGAAATTAACGATTATTTCGATATTATGACCATCTGGTATCGAGATGTTCTTTACTATAAAGCTACCTCAGATATCAACCATCTAATTTTTAAAGATGAGATTTATGACATAAAAAAACAGGCCAGCAAAAGTTCCTATGAAGGAATTGAAAACATTATCAAAGCTTTGCACAAGGCAAAGCGCCGGCTAAGGGCCAATGTCAACTTTGAATTGGTAATGGAATTGCTGCTGTTTACCATAAAGGAGAATTAAACCATGACAAAGATAGTTGGAGTCAGATTTCGTACCGCTGGAAAAATCTATTACTTTGACCCCAAAGATTATGATATTATCGTTGGAAGCCACGTAATCGTAGAGACTGCAAGAGGGGTGGAATTCGGCACGGTAATGATCGCTCCCAGAGAAGTGGAAGACGACAAAGTTGTGCAGCCTCTCAAAGCCGTTATCCGGGTTGCCACTCCAGAAGATGAAAAATTCGAAGAAAAAAACCGGCAGAAAGAAAAAGAAGCCTTTAAGATCTGTTTAGAAAAGATCCAGAAACACAACATGGAGATGAAACTGGTAGATGCAGAATACACCTTTGACAATAACAAACTTCTGTTCTACTTCACTGCAGACGGACGAATTGATTTCCGGGAACTGGTAAAAGATTTGGCCTCCGTATTCCGCACCCGTATTGAACTGCGCCAGATCGGCGTCCGAGACGAGACCAAGATTTTAGGCGGTATCGGCATCTGCGGAAGACCTCTCTGCTGCAATACTTTTTTGGCAGAATTTGCCCCTGTATCTATCAAGATGGCAAAGGAACAGAACCTTTCCCTGAATCCTTCCAAGATCTCCGGCGTCTGCGGAAGATTGATGTGCTGTCTGAAAAATGAAGAAGAAACTTACGAATACCTTAACAGCCGGCTGCCCAATGTGGGAGATTACGTTACCACCTATGATAAGTTAAAAGGGGAAGTTCACAGCGTCAGCGTATTACGCCAGACCGTAAAAGTAATCGTAGAAATTGACGACGAGAAGGAAATCCGGGAATACAAGATCGACCAACTGCGGTTTAAACCAAAACGAAAAAAAGAACATTTGAAACTGTCCCCAGAAGAATTGAAAGAATTATCCGCACTGGAAGACAAGGGCAAGTCTAAAATCGACGACGCCCATTGATTTGACTTACCGGAGATCATTTATGTCTGTAAAATTATTAGAACATGAACGGTTGGACGAACTGCACCGCAATGGTTATTTTATTATTCAGGACCCTCAAAAATTCTGTTTTGGCATGGATGCAGTTCTGCTCTCTGGCTTTGCCAAAGTAAAACCTCAGGAAACCGTCATAGATTTAGGAACTGGAACAGGTATTATTCCAATCCTGTTAGAAGCCAAAACAGAAGGCATACATTTTACCGGCCTGGAGATTCAGCCGGAAAGCGCCGATATGGCAAGGCGCAGCGTAGCCTACAACCATTTAGAAGATAAAATTACCATAGAAATCGGCAACATTAAGGATGCTTCAAGACAATTTGGAGCATCTTCTTTTCATGTGGTGACCACCAATCCCCCTTATATGACCGCCCAAAAGGGCCTCACCAACCCCAATGAAGCCAAAGCTATTGCCCGCCATGAGATTTTATGCAGTTTGGAAGACATCATTCGGGAAAGCGCCCGTCTCCTAAAACCTCAGGGACGTTTTTATATGGTGCACCGTCCTTTCCGCTTGGCTGAAATCATGGTGCTTATGCATCAATATAAGATAGAACCAAAACGAATGAAAATGGTTCATCCCTTTGTAGACAAAGAACCAAATATGGTCTTGATTGAAGGTCTCCGAGGAGGACGCCCCCAGATTACTGTGGAAAAACCTCTGATCGTCTACCAATCCCCCGGCGTCTACACTGACGAAATCTACGAGATCTATGGATACTAACTCTTATTTTACAAAATGACAGAAAGGATCACACCATGTCAGGTAAACTATATCTATGCGCTACCCCAATCGGCAATCTGGAAGATATCACCTTAAGAGCTCTTCGAATCCTGGAGGAAGCAGACCTGATTGCGGCGGAAGACACCCGCAATTCCATCAAACTTTTAAATCATTTTAATATTAAGACTCCCATGACCAGCTATCATGAATATAATAAAATTGAGAAGGCATACCAATTGGTAGAAAAAATGAAAAACGGGCAAAATATCGCATTGATCACCGACGCCGGAACTCCTGGCATCTCTGATCCAGGAGAAGATCTGGTTCGTATCTGCCAGGAATCCGGCATTACCGTTACCTCTCTGCCGGGAGCCTGCGCCTGTATCACAGCCCTCACCATGTCCGGCCTTCCTACCCGGCGGTTTGCCTTTGAAGCCTTCCTTCCAAAAGACAAAAAAGAACGTGCTTTTCTCCTGTCTGTCCTGGAACAGGAAACCAGAACTATCGTTCTGTATGAAGCTCCTCACCACCTGGTAAAGACCTTAAGAGAGCTATATGAAGTCTTAGGAGACCGCAAGATCACTCTCTGCCGGGAATTGACCAAAAAATATGAAACCCTGCTCTCCACCACTTTATCCGGCGCTGTTTCCTATTATACGGAACAGGAACCAAGAGGAGAGTTTGTCTTAGTCATTCAGGGGAAAAGCCAGCAAGAGATCCTGGAAAAACAGAGGCAGAACTGGGAGCGCCTTTCATTGGAAGAACATATGGCCCATTACGAAAATCAGAATATTTCCCGAAAGGAAGCCATGAAGCAGGTGGCCAAAGACCGGGGAATTTCCAAGCGGGAAGTATATCAAGAATTATTGCAAAACTCAAATGAAAAGTAATTGACAAATCTTAAAATTTATTGCATAATAAATTCATATTTATAATTTTTTTATAAACTTTATAATTTATTAAGAAAGTGGGAGAGAAAAATGGAAAACAATGTAAATGATAATGGCGGATTTCTCTGGGGACTTTTAGGATGCTGTATTCCAATCGTAGGACTTATTTTATTCCTAGTATGGAAAGATCAGAAACCAAATACCTCTAAAGCCGCTGGAATCGGCGCGCTGGTAGGTGTAATCTCCGTAGTCGTTCTCTACGTGATCTTCTTTGTGATCATCGGTGTAGGAGCTCTTGCACTTGGCGCATAAAGCCGGAAAATTCCTGAGAATCTTCTTTGGGTGCCATGCAAGGCCGGACCGTTCTTTTTATTTTCATGGAAAACAATTTCCCATCTGTGCCAGATGTACCGGAGAATTGATCGGTATGATCGCCGGAATTCCCCTGGCTGTTTTTCTGGGAGTTCCGCATTTTTGGATTGTTATTCTCATGATATTTCCTCTGGTTCTTGATGGATTTGTACAGAGGCTTACCTCTTATGAAAGTACAAACACCCGAAGATTACTGACAGGAATTCTATTTGGTATTGCTTTTATTTTTGCTTTTATTTATTTTCACCGCCTGTGTATTTATCTGGCAGGCTGTGTCTTAAAACTTTTTGGGGCAGATCCATCTGCAGTAGACCGCGTGATGGAAAAATTTGTGTAATGTAAAAGGAAAAGAGAGTGGGAATGTTGCAAAAGCCTTTACTATAAGAGAGGCGTCAGATCTTGCAACATTCCTTTTTTTAAGATTCCCAGTACTTTGGCAGATATTTT
Source organism: Lachnospiraceae bacterium (assembly GCA_022792535.1). Taxonomy (GTDB): domain Bacteria; phylum Bacillota; class Clostridia; order Lachnospirales; family Lachnospiraceae; genus Petralouisia. Next base: position 3,577 of record JAAWBG010000048.1, on the reverse strand, counting down.
CTCAAGATCTCAAAAGGCGCCGCTCCCATCTTCATCAATGCACTGTGGAATTTGTAATCGCTGTAATCCTTCTGATATCGTTCCATAGCATACTCTCTCAGATTCAAAAATTCCAAATATCCCACATAGTATTTCAAATAATGAGCCGGCTCTTCTACAATCAATTGATAGATTTTCTGTATGGTTTTCTTATCTGTAATCTGATACTTGGCAAAAAAATCAATGGTATCCCGCAAACTCCATCCATCATAGTGAATTCCCATATCTGCGCTGGCATAAAGGCTCAGCAGGGCCGCCTGATTTTTCTGTAAAAATTCTGCCACACTCTGATCAATATCTGCATAGTAATAAGACTGCATTTCCACATAAGTAGCCCACCCTTCCGCATAACCGCTGCTTCCAAAGAGACTGCGGACAGGCTCTAAGCCGCAGCTTCTCTCCATTATATTCTGGTAAAGATGCCCTGGAAACCCTTCATGGGCAAGGGTAGTGTAAAGCTGCATTCTCTCATCTCCCTTTGACTGATTGATGTAGATACAGTTCTGGGAAATATCGTCAATGGGAGGGGTCAGATAAAAGGCAGGCGCTGTGTATTCCTCTAAAGAAGGATGCACTTCTTTGATGGTAAAGGACACTTCTGGAGGAACCGGAAAGTCCTGCTGCATTTTTTCCTGAAGATCCTTTAGGATCATTTCCGGATCTTCCGTGGGAAGCTGGTACTTGGCGCATTTCTCCCCTATATCCTTGTGTTCTTTTGAGATTTTTACCATATCCTCCAGATCTTGTTTCCTCTGTTTCTTGGTCTGTGCCTGCATTTTCTCTATCGACAGATCAGATCCTGTGGTATCTTTTACCAGATACTCATAATATTCTCTTCCGCCCTCCAGCCCGCACAGACCTTCTGTATTCCGCCCGGTTCCTTTTAATTTGTTTAACTCCTCCGTCAGCTTCTGATAGGCCGGTATCAATGTTTCCGTCACGATACGCCGGTTTTCCACTTTATAAGTTTCCGCCTGTTCCGGCGTCAAAAACTCCGCTCCATCTACACGATCGTCAAAAGTAGACAAGAGATAATTATTTTCTGGATCTTCTGTAAAATTATTGCACTGGCTCACAATATCCTCCACTGCAAAATCCGCCATAAACAGCCCTTTCTCGGATTTCTTCTTTTCCATTTCCATAATCTGATCAAACAGATCCGGCGTCTCAGAAATCAGCTGTAGATAGTCCTCAATGTCCTTTTCATCGTAAAAGGTATATTCTGCCAACAGCACTGGAAGCTGGGACTGAAAGCCCGTAGAAGGCTTTAATACCTCTCGGTACAAACTGTACTTTTCTGCCGCTGGAAGCTCTTTCTCAATCTCATCCATCATAATATCATAGGTCATCTGCTGAGAAACAGATAAATCCTTTTTATCAAAATTTTCCAATTTCCTCTTCCAATTTTCTAAAATCACCGGCGTCGCATTTTCAGAATCCTCTCCGGCCGAAACTTTCCCATATGTAACCTTGTAATCTGAAATGCCGTAATTTTCTGGATGAGCCAGAGTATAATGCATATTCAAAGTACTCGCTGTAATCTCCGACCTGAAAATCTGGTTCATATATGCAGAAAACTCACTGTTTTCTTTCTGTTTTCCACTGCACCCTGTCAAAAAACATAAAAACACTGCAAATAACAGCAGAAACCTTTTTTTCCGATACTTTTTTCTCTGATCCGTAATCCTTTTCCTTAACAATTTTTCTCCCATACGAAGATGTCCATTCTGCCCTATATTCCTTTTATCTTATGTCAGGCCGGCAAAAATTAGAACAAGGCAGACAAGTCGTCCGTCAACTCCCTACTCCCCTCATTCATGAACGACTTAGCTTCTTTGCTGCGCCGGGCGCAATTGCAGAGCAATATTTTCCTCCTCCTAAAATAAAATCAGAGTTTTTATATTCTTAGGAAAATCAGGGAAACTTATGGTATAATAACTTTCATAAAGAAAACTATCTATTAAACATGGGAAACTATCTGATTTAAGGAGGGATGATCATGGAAAACACCGACAACATCAACATGGAAGATCTGGATTTTGTAGATATGGAAATTGAAGAAATCCATCATTTAGCAGAAAAATTACTGGCGGAACGAAAGTATTCCCTCTTAAGGCAGATGTTAAACCATCTCAATGCAGCCGATATCGCCCTTTTGTTTGATCAAGTAGATAAAAAAGAGATCCCTCTGCTCTATCGCCTGCTGCCCAAAGAGGAGGCGGCAGATAGTTTTTCTTATATGAGCCGGGATATGCAGAAAACTTTGATCAATACTTTGACAGACCGGGAGCTTCGCGCCGTTATGGATGATATTTTTCTGGATGATACTGTAGATATGATTGAGGAAATGCCGGCTAACGTAGTGGCAAGGATTCTGCGCAATACAGATGAAGAGACTCGAAAGATGATCAACCAGATTCTGAACTATCCCAAAGACAGTGCAGGAAGCCTGATGACCATCGAATATGTAAACATAAAAAAAGAGATGACGGTGGGAGAAGCCATCTACCGCATCCGGCACACCTCTGTGGCAAAAGAAACCATCTATACTTGTTACGTCACAGAACATCGAAAATTGATTGGTATGGTATCTGTAAAAGACTTGCTGATGGCAGAAGATTCCATGCAGATTGAAGATATTATGGAGACAAACGTCATCTATGTAGACACTCATGAAGATAAAGAGGAAGTTGTAAAAGTCTTCAACAAATACGATTTTCTCGCCCTTCCTGTGGTAGACCAGGAAGAACGCTTAGTGGGCATCGTTACCTTTGACGACGCCATGGACGTTATGTTAGAAGAAACCACGGAAGACATTACAAAAATGGCTGCTATGACCCCTACCGATGACAGTTACTTCCATACTTCCGCCTTTTCCCATGCCAAAAGCCGTATCGCGTGGCTGCTGGTGCTGATGTTATCCGCCACTGTAAGCGGGGCTATCATCACCCATTACCAGGAATCTTTTCAGCTTTATCCCCTCTTAGTCTCCTTTATTCCCATGCTGACTGGAACAGGAGGAAACTGCGGTTCCCAAAGCTCCACTTTAATGATCCGGGGGCTGGCATTAGATGAAATCAAATTCAAAGATATTTTTAAAGTTATTTTCAAAGAATTCCGCATCGCCCTTCTTGTGAGCACCGTTTTGTCCGTGGTAAACGGACTGCGGATCTATATCCAATACGGCGATCTGCAGATGGCATTTGTAATTGCTCTGGCTCTAATTGCAATCGTAGTCTTGTCAAAATTCATTGGATGTACTCTGCCTCTGATTGCAGAACACATCCATTTAGATCCGGCTTTGATGGCCGCCCCTTTGATCTCTACCATTGTGGATATCTGCTCTATCTTAATTTATTTTAAGATCGCCACCATCGTACTTCATATCTCATAAAATAAGGGGCTGTGAAAAAATGGAGTGATTGAAACACCATTTTTCACAGCTCCTCTTTTTTGTCTTAAAAATTCAGCTCTATCTTAAAAAAGCGTATACCTCCCCCTTTCCCCCTGGAATAGCCTCTCTGCTTTTTATGCTGCT
>JAAWBG010000128.1 GCA_022792535.1 Lachnospiraceae bacterium | reverse complement strand
TGATTGTTGTAGTTCCCATTTATTTCTTGGTATGGTATAATCAAAACCAACCTTATTCGGCCCAATCTCTGGTTGTAGTTCCCATTTATTTCTTGGTATGGTATAATTATGCACCTTCAAACTCTTTCAGTTATTTAGTTGTAGTTCCCATTTATTTCTTGGTATGGTATAATATTGCCGCCCTTGTCCTGAACCGTATCGGAGTTGTAGTTCCCATTTATTTCTTGGTATGGTATAATTCCACGTTCATGGCCATGGGTGCATCTATGCGTTGTAGTTCCCATTTATTTCTTGGTATGGTATAATAATTTAACTCCTGCAATGCCATCCACTGTGGTTGTAGTTCCCATTTATTTCTTGGTATGGTATAATAACTTGCCTACTGGCAAAACTGGCAATTTAGTTGTAGTTCCCATTTATTTCTTGGTATGGTATAATCAAGGCAGTCTGTCGAAGTGCAGGCGGCTGGTTGTAGTTCCCATTTATTTCTTGGTATGGTATAATTTTTAAAATGGATTGCAATGTATCTTTTGGTTGTAGTTCCCATTTATTTCTTGGTATGGTATAATAACTCATGCCGAATATCCGCTTTACCACCAGTTGTAGTTCCCATTTATTTCTTGGTATGGTATAATGCCACAGGGGCTGCAAAAACGCTTCTGGATGTTGTAGTTCCCATTTATTTCTTGGTATGGTATAATTCATGCAGTTTGCCCGCTTTTTACTTGCATGTTGTAGTTCCCATTTATTTCTTGGTATGGTATAATCTATTTGCGGAAAGGATTGAGCAAATATGGTTGTAGTTCCCATTTATTTCTTGGTATGGTATAATCGATGAAATCAAACCAAAACACCAAAGATAGTTGTAGTTCCCATTTATTTCTTGGTATGGTATAATATCCGCGCATAAACTTCTTGCTTTTCTGTTGTTGTAGTTCCCATTTATTTCTTGGTATGGTATAATAACACACCGCTTCCCCAGCAATGAAAATCTGTTGTAGTTCCCATTTATTTCTTGGTATGGTATAATAAAACGCAGCGTGGCGTGTAAGGCTTAACCGTTGTAGTTCCCATTTATTTCTTGGTATGGTATAATTTAACTCATAGTTCTTCATATTCTGCCTCCGTTGTAGTTCCCATTTATTTCTTGGTATGGTATAATATCAGCCGGGCAGCTTTTTCATTTGCCGGTGTTGTAGTTCCCATTTATTTCTTGGTATGGTATAATCTCCTATTGCTGTTATCGCTATTCCAAGAAGTTGTAGTTCCCATTTATTTCTTGGTATGGTATAATCTACGGACAATCCATGCCATTTTGCCGCAAGTTGTAGTTCCCATTTATTTCTTGGTATGGTATAATACACTTCCAAGGCAAAACTCGAAAAAGTATGTTGTAGTTCCCATTTATTTCTTGGTATGGTATAATCTACAGCCTTTGCCGTCATCAATCTTTGTTGTTGTAGTTCCCATTTATTTCTTGGTATGGTATAATTTATCCAGCCCTGACTTTACCCTGCTGACTGTTGTAGTTCCCATTTATTTCTTGGTATGGTATAATACAGAATTGACTGTTGTAGTT
>JAAWBG010000127.1 GCA_022792535.1 Lachnospiraceae bacterium | reverse complement strand
TTTTTATTCTTGCTTCATGGTAAAACCTCCTCTCTTTTATGGGTAATGCGAAAAAATAGTTTTTTGGTTAATTCTATTATCTCTTATTTCCCCGTAAAATGGGAGGTTTTTTTATTAATTTTTTTTAAGCGTCAGAGCTGAGATCTAGTACAATCATGGTTTTGCATTAAATTGTATAAATTCATTTTCATAATAACTACAAGGAGCTTCGCACTCTCCTGATGAAGTAGCTGCCGGATTTTTGCCACATAAACTATCGTCTCTCATATGCCTACATCCATCTTTTCTTTTCCCTAAATTACGAGATCCACAGTTATTGCAATGATACGATTTTTCTTTTTCATCGTATCTAATATCCATATTTCCACAATCCAAACAAATCATAAACCCCCTATTCTGACTAAATAAATCCAGCCTTTCATCTACTTTTTATAAACCCATCTTTTCTTGCTAAACTTTGTAACTCACTCAAAAACTTATTTACAACATATTCTGGTTCTAATTTCCTTCTATCTGCATGAGATAAAAATTCTTCATATGTTTCTTTAGCGTAATCTTTTATCAGATTATTTTCAAATTTAATATCAAAACCACTCATATATCCCATATATAACACCTTCTCTTCTCAAAAATGAATACAGCATTTTATTTCATCTTATAATCTTTATACCACATTTTATACAATTCCTTATCCGAATACTTTCTATTTCCATTATACTTAGACCACCCCTTCTTATAGGAGTTAAAAGAATTTAAAAATTTATAGTCACAAATATCATAAGAGCAAAATAATTTTTTATATGCCCTTCCAGACGGAATGTCCAAATAATTTCTACGCAAATGTCTATTTGCACGCTTTTTCATTCCACGGTTATAATCCTTGCAACATGGAACTTTCTTATAACTTCTACTCATAACATTTCCCACTCAAAAGCAACATTTTATCTATTTTTCTTATAACTTTCCTATATTTTAATTATAACTTCTCCATCATCTATAGTTTCATCAATAGAAATTTTACATCCAGCTATTATAGCATGGTTAGATTTCATATAGTTTTGATTTTGAAATTTTTCATAAGCTCTTGATGATACATATTCATTTAAATATATAAATTTTCCATCTTTATTAAAATGGTAATTCCACCCAATATATTTTGCTTTTAAATATTCAAAAACTTTATATGTTTTTTGATTCATTTTTGCAGTTTCATAATATGATTTTCTAATCTTTGAAATAAGTTCCAAAATATTAAACCATTCTTCACAAGACATATCTTTATATATTTTTATCATTTATTAACCTCAAATTTAAATATTTTACCAATAAAAACCGGATTTCAAGTTATCTCGTTTCCTCATTTCCTTTCAATAAAAATTCTTCTATAAAAACATCAGAATTTTTATTATCTTGTACATATGATTCATTCATAAACGCTTCACCTAATTCAAAATTCAGCATATATTTTC
>JAAWBG010000047.1 GCA_022792535.1 Lachnospiraceae bacterium | reverse complement strand
GGCTTTCTTCCTTCTCCGGCAGATGGGCTAAGCGTATGATTTCAGCCTCCGCTTTCCTGGCCGCCTCCCGGTCGTCCAGGGAGGATTCCTTCTTCTGCTCATAAACCTGCTCCTTCCGGAAGGCCTTCCACACAGAGATCCAGAGGATTTTCAGGTCAATCAGGATGCCGTGCCTCCCAAAACCGTCGATGTACTGGTTGTCATACTCCACTTTCTCTTCCCATGAGAGATCATTGCGTCCTTTGACCTGGGCCAGCCCGGTCAGCCCCGCCTTCATCCGGAACCGCTTCTTATACCGCTGGTTTAAGGTGTCATAATCCCCCAGTTCATAGGCCACGCAGGGCCTGGGCCCCACAACGGACATGTCCCCCTTTAGGATGTTAAACAGCTGGGGCAGCTCGTCTAAGCTGGTGTCCCGCAGCCTGCGCCCCACCTTCGTCACCCGCGGGTCATTTTCATAGTTAAACAGGCCGGCTCCCGTATGCTCCGCGCCCACGGCCATGGACCGGAATTTCAGCATGGAAAAAATACGCCCGTCTTTCGTCCTCCGCTCCTGCCGGAAAAGAACCGGCCCCTCCGAGTCTTTTTTGACCGCAAGGGAAATGCCGATCCAGAAGGGCAGCAGAAGCAGGATGGCAGTCCCGGAAGAAACAACGTCGAAACATCTTTTCACTGCCAGGCTGGCGTTCCCCGCCGGGCGCCTCTTTTCCGCCGCGCTGGCTGCTGCTTTGCTTTTCGCGGCTGCCTTGGTTTCTGCTGCTGGTTTCCTTTTTTTCCTCATTCCTGCCCTCCGCTCCTAAAAACAGAATGTATGAAAGACGTCGTCAAAAGTTTCCCCCCGTTTGACCAGTTCCGGCTTTTCCCCGGCAATATCCACCACCGGAAAGTTCGGAAGGATGAAAGGCGGCTTCATCACCAGGGAATACGAGCCGCAGTTGCCAAACACGGCCATGTCCCCGCAGGCCAAAGGCCCCCGGTAGTTCCGGTAAAGGATGTCTGATTCTATGCAGGTGTAGCCTGCAAAGTCCAGGCCCTCATAGGCCTTCTGCCTGCCGCCCATGGCATATACCCGCAGGGGCGGGTTTACCCCTGCCATGCTGATATTCTTCTGGCTCCCCAGCACCGCGGCAATCCATTTCCCCCGCATTTTTTTGATGGTCTTTACGGTGCCTGCAAACTTCATGCAGTCCCCGGCCAGGGCAGAGCCAGGCTCGATGAAAAGCTCAGGCTTTTTTTCCTTCCCTTCAAACTGCCGGGCCAGGACCCCGGCGGAGGCCTCTGCATATTCCGCGTAGGAAGGAATGGGGGAGTCAAACTGCTCCTTTAAAGAATCCTCCATCTTTCCAAACAGGCCGCCGCCCAGGTCGATCCGTTCCGGGAGGATGCCGGTGCGCTCCACCAGATCCAGCATGCCCTGGACCCTGGCCGGCCAGTATGCCATCTGCCTTTTGGCAAAATGGCACTGGAGGCCCTGGAGGGACAGGTTCGGCGTCTCCTGTATCAGGACAAGGACTTTTTTCCAATCTTCTCCCTCCGTGTCAAAGCCGAACCGGGAAGCGCCCCCGTCCCTGATGTCAAAGCTGCACCGGAGGCCGATCTTAAACGCAGTCCCTTCGTGCTTTCCTGCAACGGCCTTTACGGCCTCTGCTTCCTCCAGGGAATCCAGGTTTACGTTTCCCCCGGAAAGCAGGAACGCTTCCAGGCGCCCTGCCTCCTTGACCGGGCCGTTCCAGATGATGTTTTCCGGGCGGACCCCGATCCTTAAGGCCAGGTCCAGTTCCATCTCCGACACAACCTCCGCACAGCCCCCAAGCCCGTCTACGATCCGGCAGAGCTTTGGGATATAATTGGTCTTGTAGGAATATGCAATGTTAAACTTTGGATACAGGTTTGAAAAAGCCTGCTTCAGTTCCAGGTAATTCTGTTTAAACTGCGCCGAATCCAGGAGGTAAAAGGCTTCTCCGAACTCTTCTGACAGCTGCTTTAGCACAGCGGAATCTAACTTCATGTACATGCTCCATTCTTTCCATCATAAAAGGGTTTCCCCTAAGTTTTTTCAAAGGATGTTTTTTACGATCTCCTTGATCTCAGCCTCGTTGGAGGAAAAGTAACTGCTGTGGACCTGGACTTCCTGCTCGAACTGCCGGATCTCCCGGATCCCGTTTACAAAGGTCTCGCTGATCACCCCAAGATGCCCCACCTTCTCCGTGTTGCAGAAGCTCCTGGAGAGGATGGCGCAGGTGGAGCCCAGGCGGTAATGCTCCTTGATGATCCGTTCTGCCGGAAGGGCGCCCCTTCCCAGCGCCGCAATGCCCCCAAAGCCATAGGGGAGCCCTGCCTTTTTAAAGCGGTAGCAGAGGTCCTCCACGGTCCCGTCGCTTAGAAGCTCAAACATGAATTTTTTTCCATACCCTAAGCTCAGGTCATTGAGCCCTACGAAGATCTCGTCAATCCCGGAAAGGGTCAAGAGGTCGTCCACCGCCTCCGCCGCTTCGGGAGTCTCCAAAAGGGGAATGACTTTTGCCTTTCCATCCACGTACCGGATGCAGGCTTCCACTTCCTCCACGGTTTTAAAATAAGGGAGCATGATCAGGTCTGCGCCCTGGAGGATGGCTTTTTTGATTTCCTCCTCCGAAGACATCTGATCCTTTCCGCCCGCATGGATGGGATTGACCCGGACTAATAATTCTGCCGTCTCGATGGCCTGGGCAATCCTTCTGACATCCCCCAGGGTATGGCGGTTCTTCACCGTGTCCATGCCGCCCTGGCGCTCTGCCTTTCCGAGGTATTCCATGTCAACGAAAATCCGGTCTACGCCGGCTGTTTCTGCGATCTGGGCAACTGCAGGCTCCTTTGTGATATACATAAGTTTCAGGGGCATGGCGCACCTTCCTCTCCGGCCGGAGGATTTTTCTCGTTTTCCAGGAAAACCTCTGTCCTGTTTCTGACACAGGCTTCAAAAACCCCTGAAAAACCGGGCTTTTCAAGCCCGTCTAGATCATCCTGCCAACTAGTAAATCTTCATCAATAAAAATGGAAAACAGAAAGAAAAAAGGATTCAGCAGGAAAATATCATACTCTTACTTGAATCCATTCTCTGAATTTGTTAAAGTAAAAGTATCCAGAACACGAAAAGAGGAAATTAGTATGGAAGAAAAGGAACAAAAGCAGGAGATACAAGATATCAATATATCTGTAGAAGATAGAAAAAAAGAGAATTTAAGGATACAGAAGACCGAGTGGATTTACAATCAGATTCAAAAGCAGCGTGCGGCAGAAGATGCATTATTTGAGCAGATCCGGCAGGAGCAGGATGTGTTGGACACCTTAAACCAATCCATTGAAAATAATATGAATCGAACGAAAGAAGCACGGAAATATAATCAGGAATTTCAGGAGAACATGAATGCCCAGGTTTATGCCATGTATGGCATTACAGAGGATAAACTTCAGGGAATCCGTGAATATAAAAACGCCTATTATCAGGGATGTGCTTTTTCCCTATTTTTGCTGTCCATGGTTTTAGTAGGACTATGCGGTATGCTGCACGGATTCCAATCTCAGATCTGTCTGTTTATGATTGCATTTTCCGGGATTGAGGGAGCGCTTTTGACGCAGGAGAAAAAAAGAGGCAGGCTGTTGGATCTGTGCTGTAAAGGGATTTATCTGTTGATGTTTCCTCTTATGATGGTGATCTTTGTGTGCTATGAGCTGGATTATCCAGAGTATAATATCTTGCTGCCGATTCTGGCAGTTTTTGGTATCGGTGTGCTTGTGATAGGAACAGCGGCTTACTTTTTCTATAATCCTTACCGAAAAGAGAAAAAGAAAGTCGGGGAGGCAAAAGATGCGATTCGGGGCATTGAAAAGACTGCGAAAAAGGAAGTAAAGAAAAATCAGAAAGTCAGAGAAAAGTGGGAGAAGAAGCAGCAGAAACTTTTGGGAAAAGAGGCAGTAAGGCAGCAGAAACTGTTAGAAAAAGAGACAGAAAGACAACAGAAACGATTAGAAAAAGAAGAGGAAAGACAGCAGAAACTGTTAGAAAGGGAAGAGAAACAGCAGGAAAAATTGCTGGAAAAACCAAAGCAGCAGTTATGGTTGGAGAAAAAAGACGCGTTGCTTTCACATTTTCAAAAAAAAGAAAAAGATTCTTCTTATGAGGAGACAGAGGAAGGTCAGGAAATCACGGAAGGCCGGGAGGCAGCAGAGATAGAAGATTACATAGAGACAGTGGAAGCAATTGAAGAAAAAGAACTGGAAAACCAGGAAGAAGGCAGCAAGGCAGCGGAACAGGAAAAACCGGCAGAAGAGAGGAAAACGTCGGAGGGAGAAGAGGCAGAAACGACAGAGGGAGAAGAACAGGAAGAAGCACGGACAGAAGCGTAGAAATATCTTGTGATACAATTTTAAAAGATGTATAATATCCACATGTATCAAAAGAACTACAGAACAGGAACAGAGAAGGAGCATAGGAATGTCAGCAGAATTTGAAGTGACAATTACAGATAAGGATATGTATCGATTTAACTTGTACCATGCGTATCATGGATTTCAGGGAATCCTTGCAACCCTGGTGGGAATTTGGGTTTTGATCATGGCAGGCATAACTTTTGGTAAAGTGGAGTTGATGTATACGATATTATATGTTGTGCTGGGAATCGTATTTTTGATCTATGTGCCGGGAAATTTGTATCTGCGTTCAAAAAAACAGATCAGAAGTTCAGAAGTTTTAAAACAGGCTCTTCGGTATCGGATAGATGATGCGGGCATTCATGTATTTCAGGGCGAGGAGAGTGCAGATTTGGAGTGGAAACAGATTTATAAAATGGTTTCCACTAAGAGCAATCTTTTGATTTACAGCAGCCGGGTAAACGCTTATGTGATTCCAAGAGAAGCCCTTAAAGGCCAATATGAAACAGTAGTGGCGCTGGCGATGAATCATCTGGAGAGTTATCGCTTGCGGTTAAACCCCTTTTCAATATAGACAGAAACGAGGAACATATGCAGATAAAAGAGACCTTTTCCCCAGAGGAAACCTTTCAATTTGGACAAGAACTGGGAGCCCAGGCCAAGTCTGGGGAAGTATATACTTTAGTTGGAGATTTGGGTACAGGAAAAACAGTGCTGACCCAGGGGATTGCGGCTGGACTGGATATCAGGGAGCAAATCTGCAGTCCAACCTTTACCATCCTGCAAGTGTATGAGGAAGGAAGGATGCCGCTATATCACTTTGATGTGTATCGGATTGGAGATATAGAAGAAATGGAAGAGATCGGATATGAGGATTGTTTTTATGGACAGGGATTGACCATGATAGAATGGGCGAATCTGATTACAGAGATTCTTCCGGAACATTATACAGAAATACGAATAGAGAAAGACCTGGAAAAAGGGTTTGACTATCGCAGAATTACAGTAAGCGAGGAAGGAATATGAAGATTTTAGGTTTAGACAGTTCTGGTCTGGTGGCAAGCGCAGCTATTGTGGAGAATGATAACCTGTTAGCAGAATATACGGTGAATTACAAGAAAACCCATTCTCAAACGCTGCTTCCGATGTTAGACGCCATTGCAGAAATGATTGAATTAGATATGGAAACGATAGACGCCATTGCCATTGCAGGGGGACCAGGTTCTTTTACCGGTCTTCGAATTGGTTCTGCCACTGCAAAAGGATTGGGACTGGCATTGCAGAAGCCATTGATACAGGTACCTACTGTGGATGGTCTTGCCTATAATCTCTGGGGAAGCAGGGATATGGTATGTCCTCTGATGGATGCCAGAAGAAATCAGACCTACACAGGGTTGTATGAATTTACAGAGAATGGAATGGAGGTCTTACTGGAACAATGTGCAGTAGGGATCTGTGAAATAATAGAAAAAATAAATGGATGGAACCGGTCGGTGGTATTTTTAGGAGACGGTGTTTCAGTGTTTCGTTCATTTATTGAAGAAAACTGCCAGGTGCCCTTTTCCTTTGCGCCGGCACATTTGAATAAACAGCGGGCAGGGGCAGTGGCGGCGCTGGCTTCGGTTTATTATGAAAAAGGAAAAATAGAGACTGCGGCAGAGCACAGACCAGAATACCTTCGTCTGTCTCAGGCAGAACGGGAGAGAATGGAACAGGAACGTTCCAGACAGAGACAGTCATGAGAGAAAAGGAATATTATTTTCGTGAAATGAAAATAGAAGACATTTCTGAAGTTGCCAGCATAGAGAGAAAACTTTTTTCTCGTCCCTGGTCTCAGAAAGCATTTCTAGAAGCATTGGAGCAGGATACGTTGTTTGTAGTAGTACTAGATAGGAATACTATAGTGGGTTACTGTGGAATGTACTGTTCTTTTTCCGAAGGAGAGATCACAAATGTGGCAGTGGAACCTTCCAGGCAGAATCAGGGAATTGGACATAAAATGTTGAAATATTTGCTGGAGCAGGCATTTGTGAAAGGAATTGGCCGCGTTATTTTGGAGGTTCGGGTTTCGAATGCAAATGCAATTTATCTATATGAAAGTATGGGATTTCAGAATTGTGGAATTCGAAGAGGTCTCTATGAGATGCCAAGAGAAGACGGCATGATCATGGCGCTGGAATTACAGGAAGAAATTCTCCAATAAAAACCTTAGATAAATAGATTGCGTTCTAAGAATCTCTGGATAGAATTCCCTCTTTTAAATTTTGTGGTGTGTTCAGTATAATAAAGCTGTAGACAATAGGTTTATGACGGGTCGTTTCACCTGCATTACAGAGAATATAGAGACCACAAGAGAAACAGGGAGGATCATGGATGAGAACAGAAGATCAGAAAATTATATGCAATTGCTGTAAAAAAATGATACAGGAAGAGGAAAGAACGCCTTTTGCAGAATTTCTTCATGTGGAAAAGGAATGGGGATATTTTTCAGAGAAGGACGGAGAAAGACAGGAGTTTGATGTGTGTGAGACTTGTTATGATCAATGGATCAAAAGTTTTCAAATTCCTGTATGTATAAAAGAGGTGACAGAACTGCTGTGAAGGTTTTTTTAGGGTCGCGGCAGAGCAGCCAGGGATCTGCTCCCCACAGTCAGGCTGAATATGACGAATTTACGTCTGAAAGGAAACAATTATGTTAGATGTATGTTTATTAGGAACGGCAGGAATGATGCCATTGCCGTATCGATGGCTCACTTCGCTGATGACGCGGTATAATGGAAGCAGTCTTTTAATTGACTGTGGAGAGGGCACTCAGATTGCAATGAAGGAAAAAGGATGGAGTGCGAAGCCGATTGATACCATATGTTTTACCCATTATCATGCAGATCATATCAGCGGACTTCCGGGACTTTTACTTACTATGGGAAACGCAGAGCGCACAGAGCCGGTGACAATGATCGGCCCCAAAGGATTAGAGCGTGTGGTAAACGCTTTGCGGACGATAGCTCCGGAGCTGCCTTTTGAGATTCGCTATATAGAATTAACCCAGCCAGTAGAATATCTGACAGAACAGGGATATCATATTACTGCTTTTCGCGTCAATCATAATATTACCTGTTACGGTTATACCATTGAGATCCCAAGAGCCGGTGAGTTTCAGGTAAAACAGGCGGAGACGTTGGGAATTCCCAAAAACTGCTGGGGCAGGCTTCAGAAAGGTGAGATTCTTGAGCTGGAGGGCAGAACATATACGCCGGATATGGTGCTAGGAGCGCCCAGAAAGGGAATCAAATTGACTTACTGTACCGATACCAGGCCGGTGCCGGCTATTACAGAACATGCCAAAGAAGCCGATTTATTGATTATAGAAGGAATGTATGCAGAGAAAGAAAAAGAAACAAAGGCAAAACAGTATAAACATATGACATTTTACGAGGCGGCAGAGATTGCAAGAGACGCGGAAGTTTCGGATATGTGGCTGACGCATTTCAGTCCTTCTCTGGTGCGGGCTGAAGACTATATGGAAGAAGTGCGCAGAATTTATCCGGGGGCCAGATTAGGGAAAGATGGAAAAACCATAGAATTAGATTTTAAGTGATACAGAGGGAGGAAGGTTTTATGAAAAAGAATGGTCTGAAAACAATGGTGATCGTGATTATCGCGGCGGCTTTGTGTCTGGGCTACTATTATTATTTGACACAGAGAGATACAGGAAAAGAAGAAATGACGGAAGTAGAGATGATCATTTCTAAAGACCTGGAAAAATCTTACCCTAAAACGGCAAGAGAAGTAGTAAAGTTCTATAATCGAATTTTAAAATGTTATTATGATCAGCAGTACAGTGAAGAGCAGTTAGGAAAGATAACAGAACAGGCCAGGATTCTGATGGATGAAGAATTAAAAGAGATCAATACCCAGGAGGCCTATTTAGAATCGGTGAAGGCAGATATCGCCGACTATAAAAAAGACAAAAAAAGAATTTCCAGTGTAAATACAGAGTCCAGCAAGGAAATCGTTTACAAGACAAAAGATGGGAGAGATTATGCCTACGTGGGATCTTCTTATTTTGTGAAGCAGACCGGCGGCGACAAAAAATCTTCCAGTGTAGCTCAGACGTATATTCTGCGTAAAGATGAAAATGGACAGTGGCGGATTCTGGGCTTTTATCAGGAATAAAAAATAGAGAAATGAGTGAAACAATGGTGAATCAAGAAACAGACACAGTGATCCTGGCAATTGAAACTTCTTGTGATGAGACAGCAGCTGCAGTGGTGAAAAATGGAAGAGAAGTATTGTCCAATATTATTTCATCCCAGATTGACTTGCATACTTTGTATGGAGGGGTTGTGCCGGAGATCGCATCTAGAAAACATATAGAAAAGATCAATCAGGTGATTGAGGAAGCGCTGGCTGAGGCTGGAATGGGCCTAAAGGAGATGGATGCCATAGCAGTTACCTATGGGCCAGGTCTTGTAGGAGCTTTGCTGGTAGGGGTGGCTGAGGCGAAAGCGATTGCTTATGGAACCGGGAAGCCGTTAATTGGAGTTCATCATATTGAGGGACATATCAGCGCCAATTATATCGAAAATAAAGAACTGGAACCGCCTTTTTTATGTTTGGTGGTATCGGGAGGCCATACTCATCTGGTGAAAGTGTCGGATTACGGAGTCTATGAGATTTTAGGACGAACCAGAGATGATGCAGCAGGAGAGGCATTTGATAAAGTAGCTCGCGCTATTGGACTGGGATATCCCGGCGGACCTAAAATCGAAAAAGCAGCGCAAAAAGGAAACCATGATGCCATCGTATTTCCAAAAGCAAAGGTGGCAGACTGCCCTTATGATTTTAGCTTCAGCGGGGTGAAATCTGCAGTGCTCAATTATATCAATGGATGTCATATGAAAAATATACCGATCATAGAAGAAGATATTGCAGCGTCTTTTCAGAAGGCAGTGACAGGCGTACTGATTGATCACGCAATGATGGCGGTAGAGGAATACCAGATAGATAAATTTGCTATTGCCGGCGGCGTGGCTTCTAACAGCGCTCTGCGGAATGGAATGAAAGAGGCATGTGAAAAACGCGGCGTGCGTTTTTTTCATCCATCCCCCATACTTTGTACAGATAATGCAGCAATGATCGGAACTGCAGCTTATTATGAATATATAGCAGGTAGAACAGACGGATGGGATTTGAATGCTGTTCCGAATCTGAAACTGGGAGAAAGATAATGACAGGAAAAAAGTATGCAGCAATCGTTCTATCAGCAGGAAGAGGTTTGCGTATGAACAGCCAGGTACCTAAACAATATCTGGAGCTGGAAGGGAAACCAATTCTCTACTATTCTTTGCTTGCATTTGAGAAAAGCATGATATCTGAAATCATTCTGGTGACTGGAAAAGAAGAGATAGAATATTGCACAAAAGAGATTGTGGAAAAATATGGATTTACGAAAGTCAAAGCAGTGACAGCCGGAGGAAAAGAGCGGTATCATTCTGTCTTTTGTGGTCTTCAAGAAATGAAAAAGCAGAAATCTCAGGCGGACTATGTAATGATACATGACGGGGCAAGGCCCTTTCTGAACAGCGGGATTATTGCAAGGTGCGCAGAGGCAGTGGAAGAACTTCAGGCGTGTGTTGCTGGAATGCCAATGAAAGATACCATCAAGATTGTGGATGACTCTCTTTTTGCCCAGGAAACACCAGAACGAAAGTATGTTTGGCAGATACAGACGCCCCAGGTATTCTCTTTTTCAATGATTTATCAGGCTTATCAGGAATTGCTGGAACGTGAAAAATCCGGAGAGATCGTTCAGGTTACAGACGATGCCATGGTGTTGGAAATGATCTGTCAGAAAAAGGTGAAGCTAGTGAAAGGATCTTACGAGAATATTAAGATAACCACGCCGGAAGATTTGAAATTGGCGAAAGCCTTGCTATCTTAACATTAACGCAGAAACTTATACTTCCTAATGATATGAGGCGGCACAAAGGTACTTTTGGCGTCGGAATTCTAAGTATAAGTGTATAGTTAAAAAAATTCTAAGAAAAATAAAAAAAGCTATTGACATTAAAAAAATATTTTGCTAAAATCATACATGCGCTGTTGAGGACAGGCAATACGGAGAGGTGTCCGAGTGGTTTAAGGAGCTGGTCTTGAAAACCAGTGATTCCGAAAGGGACCGTGGGTTCGAATCCCACCTTCTCCGTTTTACAGGAACTTTGATCAACAGCAGAGCTTAATAGTGAATTGCTATTCTGCCATATGGAGAAGTACCCAAGCTGGCCGAAGGGACACCCCTGGAAAGGGTGCAGGTCGTTAATAGCGGCGCGAGGGTTCAAATCCCTCCTTCTCCGCTCTTGAATATAGAAATATGCAATATTAAATCTGGAAATAAAATAAAAAAAGTATTGACAGAATAAGATAAGCATGATAAAATATTCAAGCTGGTTGCGGGAAGTCAAAAACGACTGAAAGCGACAAAAAAATAGAAAAAGTTGTTGACAAGCTTGAACAGCTGTGATAATATAATAAAGCTGTTGCAGATGAGACAACAGAGAACCTTGATAACTGAACAGTGAAATGACCTTGAAAGATTCGAAAAAAGAGAACCCAGAGAGCGGACCTTGTAAGAGGGAAGCAGGAAGGGAGCCGCGAAAGCGGCCATTCAAGAGAACAGCAGAACTGTCGAAAGACAG
>JAAWBG010000126.1 GCA_022792535.1 Lachnospiraceae bacterium | reverse complement strand
CGGAGATATCATTTTGCGTAAAATCAGGGCATTTTTGAATGAAAAGAAGTTGCCGCAGGAAAAACGCGATTTAATTGTCAGAACATTGCAGAATACGCTTACAACCGATAATATTAACAAAGCTGAAAATGGTGAGAGCCAGCTAAAGCGTGTGTTTACAAAAATTGTTGACGATTTGGGTATTTATTATAAAATAGGACTTACCACTGATTTTACCGGTAAATTGTTTAATGAAATGTACAGCTGACTCGGCTTTTCGCAGGATAAGCTGAATGATGTTGTACTTACTCCTTCCTATGTAGCAACGCTGCTTGTAAAGCTTGCAAGAGTAAATAAGGATTCTTATGTATGGGATTTTGCGACGGGTTCTGCAGGGCTCTTAGTTGCCGCGATGAATGAAATGCTGATAGATGCGAAGGACAAAATAAAATCGCCTGACGAATTGGAGAAAAAATCGGCTGAAATTAAGGCAAACCAGCTGCTGGGGCTTGAAATTTTATCAAGCGTATATATGCTTGCAATTCTTAATATGATTTTGATGGGAGACGGTAGCTCTAATATTTTGAACAAAGACTCTCTGAAGGGCTTTGATGGACATTACGGCTTTGGGAAAATACATGAAAAATTCCCGGCGGATGCATTTGTGCTCAATCCACCATATTCCGCGCCGGGGAATGGAATGATATTTGTTAAAAAAGCACTTTCTATGATGAACAGAGGATATGCTGCAATTATTATTCAAAACTCGGCGGGCAATGGTAAGGCAGTGGAATATAACAAGAAGATATTAGAACACAGCACTCTTTTGGCGAGTATTAAAATGCCACTTGATTTGTTTATAGGAAAGTCGAGTGTACAGACCAATATATATGTTTTCAGGGTCGGGGAAGCACATCAAAAGGATGACATAGTAAAATTTATTGATTTTTCAAATGACGGTTATACACGTACTAATCGAAAGAAATCAAGTGTTAATTTAAGGGACACCGATAGGGCAAAAGAAAGATATGACGAGTTGGTAGATTTGGTACGTTTCGGGAAAAGTAAGCTTCATATTTTTAGTGAGAAAGAATATTACGAGGGGACGATTGATCCTAAAAACGGCGCAGACTGGAATCAATCCGCGCCTATTGATACAAAACCGACATTGGAGGATTTCAAGAAAACTGTTGGAGACTATCTTGCATGGGAGGTTTCAAACCTTTTGAAAAATCAAAATACGGAGGACGAGCGTCTGGGAAAATAGATGCCTCACTCAGCAAAAAACTGAAGGATGTTGAGTGGGGCGAATATAGACTGGGGGATTTGTTTTTTGTAGAAACATATAAGAAAAGATTTGATGCTAATAAAGTGAAAGTTTTTGAATGTGGGAGATATCCGTATGTCGTTAGGATGAGCAGTAACAACGGACAAAAAGGATTTATTGATGAAGATGAAGAGTTTTTAAATGTAGGAAATACGTTATCCTTTGGGCAAGATACAGCAACGGTATTTTATCAAGAACATCCATATTTTACAGGAGACAAAATTAAAATTTTGAAATGCAAAT
>JAAWBG010000046.1 GCA_022792535.1 Lachnospiraceae bacterium | reverse complement strand
GGGTGTCAAAAGCGCCTTTGGCGCTGCACTCATACCATATATTGCTATTGCAAGCTTGCTTGCACATCAATATATGGTATAGAGTGGGTGCGTCGCACCCTTTTGACACCCGAATCCTTATAGGAAATTCCTTCGGATTTCCTATAAGAAAATAAAATTATCGCACTGCGGCGGAAAGGAAATGAACCGCTGGAGCGGTCCGCCGCAGGCGGAGAATCCTGCGGAGCAGGATTCTTTCTTGTCTTATAGGAAATTCCTTCGAATTTCCTATAAGAGAAAAATAATATGCGCACTCGTGCAAAAGGAATATGTCGCTGAAGCGACTGCCCACTTTGTTCTATAAGATAAAACCAATTATTCATATTCCCGCAGCCGTTCTGCCATAGGGCGGTTTCCCACTATTTTTCGGTAAGTAATGACTGGTACTGCCATGCATAAGATCGTGACTAAAATAACTGCACACAGCAGGGGAAGAACAGGAATGGCAAATGGTATTTTCATATAATTCATGGACTGAAAAACAAGATAGGTGATACCGGTTCCCACTGTCAGTGTGAGAAAGACAGAGCCGGCCGCATATAAGATTCCCTCCCGTATCAGTAATTTTACAATCTGTTTTCCAGACATTCCCACACTTTCCATAATGGAGAAGGACAGCCTTCGATGCTGGATGCTGCCTGCCATGGTGTTTCCATAGTTCAGCATGCCGACAGACAGCAGAAGAAGAGAGATTACTGTGCCGATTTGGAACATAGAGCCCTGAGAATCCTGGATCTGTTTCATTTCATCATATTTTGAGAGATAAGATAGATCGCTGCAGCGAGGGCTTTTCTTCAGCAGGCTTTTTACCTCCTGTTCGGTTTTTTCACTGTAGGGCTGCTGGTATTTTATAATAAGACTTAGAATGTCAGGTTCTTCGGATCTTATGGTTTTAAGATAGTCCTCGCTGACCACCAGATTTGGACCTGCGTTCACAGAGGCGCCATAGTAGCTCTCGTAACTGACTGCTCCAATTTGGATGTCCTGTGTCAGATTTTCAGTGGTAAATGAGACGGTGCGCCCGATCCATTCTTCTGGAATCTCAAATCCTGCGTATTGCACAATGGCGGTATTTCCCTGCAAGAAGTCTTGTTTGTCTATGGGGTTTCCCAGAGATTCGTTGAGATAGTCAAATTCGGCCTCGTCAATTCCCTTTATCATGCCATAATACTTCTGTGGGTGGTTCTGATAGTCTAAAAGGGTCTTGGCGGATGACAGATAAGGCTTTAAGCTGGTATACCCCTTGATCCAAAAGTCTGAGAATCCATACCTGTCATAAGGGAAAATAACAGGAAATCCCCGAAGAACATGAAAGTCGTCAATTCCTTCGATTTTTTCCAGATCAGATAAAAAGGAATCATCCATAGCAGACTGGAGAGAAGCCATATCTTCTGTGGTCTGGGTATTGTTATTTAGGATCATGTCTGCATTCCAGTAGTTGGGATAGACGGTTCGTTTTCCATAACTGTCTATGATGGCAGTCAGACAGTAAAAGACAATGAGACTGAAGGCCAGGGACAGATAGATCACAGAGGTTTTCTTTTTGTCTTTTTGGAGTTGGTCTTTTGCCATGCTCCAGTACAGGTTTTTCTTTGGGCCAGGCGTATTCAGCTGCGCAGTTTTGGATATTTTTTTTAATCTGAAAAATCTATTCCTACAGGGAGCCAGTCTGTGCAGGCGGTATTTTGCAGCCTCCACAGGCGTTACATCTGCGGCAATGTGAAGAGGTGTTTGTATTCCCCATAAGACAGCGGTTCCTGTGGTTAGAATACTCAAAAATAATACCAATGGGTGAAATTGTATTTCTTCAGAGGTAAAAGAGATTCCCAGAAGATTCAGAATATAGGGCGTCAAAAACAGAGAAATAAACAAGGCCAGCAGAATACCGGCGGCCATCCCAGAGATTCCCACCAGAAAGGTTTGCCTTCGTATTAACAGCGTTAACTGTTTTTTTGTCATTCCCAAAGTCTGCAGCAGGCCATAATAGCGCACTTTTCCAGAAACGGACAAGTAGAGAATGTTATAGATCAGCAGATAAGCGCTGAGGCAGATCATAAGGCATAAGCCCCATACAGCCATCAGGATTGTCAGAGATCTTTCAATATAATCAGAAGGCTGAAAAACCTGCTGAGGGGAAAGCGTAAGACTGTCTTCTAATTCTTTTATGGTCCTGCCTGTAACATAATTGTTCTTGAATTTGATCTGCAGAATCCCGTTTGATTCCAATTGATAACCAGATTGGTTATAAAAGTCTTCGGAGACATAGAAGTTAGATTTATCTTTGCCATAGCCGGACCAGATTCCGCTGATGGTAAACTCTTTGGTGTGAATGCCTGTATTGTCCTCGTAAGTCATGGAGAAATGGCTGCCCACAGACAGATCATTTTTACCGCATGCTTCCAGAACTTCTCTGGTGGCCAGAAGTTCATGTTCATCCTGAGGATAATCTCCTTTCATTTGAGTTCTCGCCGGAGCTTTCTGGACTTCCCAGAAAGTCTCGTCGCACCATAACAGTCCGGCATTTACCGTGGGATCTGCATCGGTGCTCTTGACATGGCCAGAGTAGGCCTGGGTTCCGATACTCTGTATCTTGGGATGTTTTTTTATAAGATCCTTTTGTCCTTCTGTAAATCCATTGATAAGAGCAATATCGCATTCAGAACCGTACAAACGGGTATTTTGCAGCCTGCTTAGGTTCAGGTAGGTCAGTCCGATGGTAAAAATGGAAAACAGAAGGAAGGCAGACAGAGCTATGGTGAAAAAGAGAATGACAAACTGGCGTTTGTTTGACCGGATCGTGTTTTTCGCCAATTTGTTTACAATAGGTTTATTGTTGTTTGCCAGCATAGAAATCACTCCCCTCTCCATATTTTTCCATTTTGTAATTGGATCGTTCGGTCTGCCATCTGTGCAATGTCCAGATCGTGGGTGATCACAATCAAAGTCTGCCGGTACTTTTTGGCAATGACTTTTAAAAGCCCGATGACCTCGTGGCTGGCAGAAGTGTCCAGATTCCCGGTGGGTTCGTCGGCCAGAAGGATGGCCGGTTTGACTGCCAGCGCTCTTGCAATGGCAGTCCGCTGCTGTTCGCCTCCGGAAAGCATGGAAGGAAACATGCCGGCTTTGTCTTCCAGATGAAGCGCTGTTAAAAGTTCCTGGATCAGAGAGGTATCAATGTGCCCTCCGTCCAGTTCCAGGGGAAAAATAATATTGTCATAGACATTCAGATCTGGAATCAGGTTGTATTGCTGGAAAATGAAGCTTGCCTTTCTTCTTCTGAAAAGTGCCAGCTGTTCCTGATTCATCTTGGAAAGATTCATACCGTCCACGATGACGGTTCCGCTGGTGGGAGAATCTAATCCCCCGATCATATGAAGAAGGGTACTTTTTCCGCAGCCTGATTTGCCGATAATCGAGATAAATTCCCGTTCCCTTATTTCCAGATCTACGCCATCCAAAGCTTTTACGGTGTGCGGGCCTATTTCATAATATTTTTTTAGGGATTCTGTTTTTACAATGATATTTTCCATGGCGGTTCCTCCATTCTTGTGAGATCAAGTTATAAATGTTTATCCTGATCTTTATGATAGAAGAGAAAAATCACAAACTGATCACAAAAGGAAAAAATCACAAAACTGTGAAAATGTTATTCCATTTTATTTGGCAGATAAATGTGAAAGGAACTGCCCTTACCAACCTCGGAATCCACCTTAATATATCCGTTCTGCATAGATATGATTTTTCTGGCCAGATACAGGCCGATGCCGATTCCCTCGTTATCGTGGATTTCAGGTTCTCGGTAAAAACGGGTAAAAATAGTCCCATGTCTTTCTAGGGGAATTCCCTTTCCCGTATCTGAGATACTGATCTTTGTAAAAATGGTTTCTTTCTTTACGGAAATATGGATTTTCCCTGCCTCTTCTGTGTATTTGACAGCATTATCCAGCAGATTAAAAATAGCTTCTGCCGTCCATTTTTTATCGTGATGTAACCGCAGATTTTCATCATAGGAAACCTGGATGGAAATGTGTTTCTGATCTGCTTTGGGAATCGCCCCTCCAATGGCCTCTGCAAGGGTGTCTGCAATGGGAACTTCAGATTTTTGTATTTTTATGGTTCCTGTTTCCAGACGAGATAGTTTGACCATGCTCTGAAGCAGGAAATCCAGTTTTTCCACCTGGCTGTTTATTTTTTCCAGAGATTCCTGGGGAGATGTTCCATCCTTCGCCTCTAAAAGGAGTTCCAGGTACAATTTTATGTTGGCAAGAGGGGTTTTGGTCTGATGTGAGATGTCTGACACCAGTTCTTTTAAGTTTTCTTTTTCTTCAGAAATTTCTTGATTTTTCCGGGCGTAAAGATGAGAGATCCGATTTAGTCTTTCTGATACCATGCCCCATAGATCGTCTTTCTGATCAATGGTTTTACTTAATTGTTCATTGTTTAGAAGCTGGTTCAGACTTTGATCCAGCTTTTGGGTGAAGTCGTAAATATCCCGTTTCAGACAGTAGTTTTTCCAAAGCAGCCAGGAAATGATTCCCGTGAGAAAAAATATACAAAGCAATGTTATTTCCATAGATACCCCATTCCGTATACATTTGAAATATAAACGTGTTCCTCTGTTTCAATTTTTTTCCTCAGCCGATTGATGTTCACAGCCAGAGCGTGTTTATCGAAAAGCTGTACTCCCTCTTCCCATAGAGAATCCAACAGGAGGGAATAAGTCAAAAGCTGCCCTTTGTGTTCCACCAGTTTTTTTAAAATACGGTATTCCGTAGGCGTGATGGGACAATTTTCTTGTCCAGTCTGTACCAGTCCAAGTTCAAAATCAATTCTCAAAAAGCCGTCGTCATAAATATTTTGATTTGGAATTTCTCTGGATAAGATGATTGAGATTTTTTTTAACAGGATCTTCATGGAAAAAGGTTTTGTCACATAGTCCTCTGCGCCCATGTCATACCCGGTTAAAACGTCCTCTTCCAGGTCCCGCGCTGAGAGAAACAGCACAGAAGCGCTGCTTCTGGCTTTGAGCCATTGGCAGAATCCAAATCCATCGCCATCCGGCAGATTGATATCCAGTATGGCCAGGTCAAAGGTGCTGCTTCTGGCCAGAGCCTGTCCTTTTTTACAGGTATCGGCGGAAAAGACACGGTAATTTTCTTTTTCCAGAGAGGTGCAGATTGTATGATTTAATTCCAGATCATCTTCCAGTACAAGGATTGTATTGATAAGACATTCCTCCTTTTCTACCAATGATTATATAAGTAATTGCGAAACTCAATATTTTTCCAAATTTCATGTACAATTCAAAAAATTTGAGTATAAATATTTTCTCATACAAAAGGTGAGAAATGCATTCCAGCACCATGGAAGCGAGACTCAAAGAAGCATGGAAGCCTTTGCTGAGTATGATTCTTTGTATTCAGAGGCTCGCTGGAATGTTTGGTGCGTCCAGCATTTCGGCCTTTTGTATGAAGAAAATATTTGAGAGAAACTGTGATAATTGTACATGAAATTTTGATCATTAGGCAGTTTCGCAATTGTCTACAATGATTATAATATGTGGATAGGAAATGGGCAATGTATAAAAACAGGGTTTCCGTTTTGATGATTGTTTCTGATTTTTTCATATATAGTCAGGGTGTCAAAAGCACTTTAATCTATATACAAATGAAAAATAAATTTAAGGTATAAAATGCCTCCATTTACAGATAATAGTACCATAATTGCCGGCGGTAAGATTTGTAGCCGCAGTCGAACCGTTCTGCAAAATATGGTATAGAAAATGATAAGATTTGTAAATGGAGGATTTTATTATGAAAGCAACGGGAATTGTTCGGAGAATAGATGATCTGGGAAGGGTGGTAGTTCCAAAAGAAATTCGGCGTACTTTAAGGATACGGGAGGGAGATCCTCTGGAAATTTTTACAGACCGGGAAGGAGAAATTATTTTGAAAAAATATTCTCCCATCGGCGAGCTGGGGCAGTTTGCCGGCTTGTATGCAGAGAGCCTTGCACAGACCAGCGGATGTCTGGTCTGCATTACAGATAAGGATCATGTGATCGCGGCGGCAGGCGCAGGAAAAAAAGAATTTGACGGAAAGCCCATCAGCAAACAGTTAGAGCACGTGATCACAGACCGGGAGACTTTCTGCGCGAAAAAGGATGAAAAGGGATTCGTGAAGATCACCCTGGATGATACTGGAGATTTTCAGTCTCAAGTGGTGTCTACGATTATTTCAGAAGGAGACGCCATCGGCTCTGTCGTGATGTACAACCGGGAAGCAGACAGCGGAATGGGAGAGACAGAGAGCAAGCTGGCAAAGGTGGCGGCAGGTTTTTTGGGAAAGCAGATGGAGCAGTAGGGAAAAACAGTGATCTGCGCCGGTAAATTTACCGGTATTGAACAGGCTCTAAGGTTTTGTCAAGGGAGCGGAATTCATACCCGGCTTCCGAAAGATTCTTCAGCACTGCAGGCAGGGCCGCAAGGGTAGCGTCTTTTCCAGAACCATCGTGCATCAGCACAACAGGAGTGTCTACGTTTCCAACCGTTGTGCATACATTGTCAATAATGTTCTGAGTGGTGGTCAGATTACTGCCATCACCAGAACTTACATTCCAGTCATAGTAGATAAATCCCCGGCGTTCCATTTCCTCAATGATATTGCTGACTACATAAGAGGAGCCGTTGGTGCTCCCGCCTGGGAAACGAAACAGAGATGGAGAGTAGCCTGTTTCCTCGTAAACCCAATCATAGACTTTTTCATAATCAGTTAGAAAAGCGTCTACGGAGCGGTAAATCTGGTTATAGTCGTGGCTGTAGGAGTGAAGGGCCAGGGTGTGTCCCCGCTCTACGATCTCAGATAAGTACTCAGCGTATTTTTCGTTATTTTTCTGCACTACAAAGAAGGTGGCATGTGCATCATATTCGTCCAGCAGATCCAAGACTTTGGGCGTCAGGCTGGAAGGACCGTCGTCAAAAGTCAGATAGACATATTTCTGTCCCGACTGAACCGGCAGGTTGTCTTTATCGGCGTATAGATTTGGATAGGGATCATTTTTAGAATTACTTTTGGAATAAGCGCTGCTGTCAGAGGAATCTGAGTCAGAATCTTCTCCCTTTTCCAAATCTTGTATTTGATCTGATAATTCAGAAATGTAATCTTTCTGGCCTTCAATGTAATTTTCTTTGTCTTCTAACTGCGTGGTATTTTCCTCTAATTTTTCATTTAATTCAGAATTGTTTTCCTGTAAATGCAAGGCCTCTGTTTCCAGCGTTCGGTAATGTTTGTCCAGATTCCAATATTGCAGACAGAGGAATCCACAGCCACAGAGAAAAACAGCGGCGCAGATCAATGCGGAAATAAATGGTAATTTTTTCATGATCATTCTCCTTTGTAAAATTCCTTCTTACAATATCATAAAATGGCGAAAAATTCCAGATTCTGTTTCTGAAATCTATGATAATTTGTCATAGTTCGTTACGATCTGAGCAGTATGTCAAAGGGTTCTGCTGTTATGAAAGATAAAAATTCTTGCATTGGATATCAAATTGTAGTAAAATGTCCTCGACATAAATGGAGAAAAAGAATCACTTTATGTCAGTAAAGAAATGATTGTTAAAAAAATGTCAAAAAGCGTACTTTTTGCAGAAGCAAAAGATGGCCCTTTAGCGGTCTCAAAAAGTACACCTTTTGAGTAATAAGGCTACATATCTTAAATATAATTTTGACTTAAAGGATAATGATATGATATTTAATTCGATGCATTTTTTGATATTTTTGCCATTGGTAACGATTGTATATTATGTAATTCCAAAGAAGATACGTTATATCTGGCTGCTGGTGGTCAGCTATTACTTCTATATGTGCTGGAATCCGAAATATGCAGTTTTGATCGCCCTTTCCACGGTGATTACATTCTTGAGCGGTATTGGAATTGAGCTTTGCAGGGAAAAGATGAGCAATGCCAAAGCCGGGGCCAAGATGGTGGTAGCTGTCAGCTTTGTCAGCAACTTGGGGATTCTGGTCTTTTTCAAGTATTTTGATTGGATTTTAAATAATATCAACCAAGTGTTCCATATTCAGATCACCTCTCCCTTTAGTTTCATTCTGCCGGTGGGAATTTCATTTTATACTTTTCAGGCTTTGGGCTATACGGTGGACGTATACCGGAAAGAGATAAAGGCTGAGAAAAATATTCTGAGGTACGCGCTGTTCGTATCCTTTTTTCCGCAGTTGGTGGCCGGGCCTATTGAACGCTCCAAAAACCTGCTGCTGCAGCTTCGGGATGTGGACAAAAAAGGGATTGATCTGGATGAGATTCGAGACGGACTTTGTCTGATCTTATATGGATTTTTCTTAAAAATAGTGGTGTCGGACAGAGTTGCCATTGTAGTGGATACCATATTTGATCATTATACAGAATATGGATTTGTGGAATTGGCTGTTGGCGCCGGGCTTTTTGCCATACAGATTTTGTGTGATTTTAATGGATATACTACCATTGCCAAAGGAAGCGCCTGTATGCTTGGCATAAAACTTATGGATAATTTCCGACAGCCCTACCTTGCTGTTTCCATCAGGGAATTCTGGAGAAGATGGCATATTTCCCTTACCAGCTGGTTTACGGATTATCTGTATATTCCTTTGGGCGGCAGCAGAAAAGGATCTTTCCGCAAGATGGTCAACACCATGATCGTGTTTTTTGTCAGTGGATTATGGCATGGGGCAAGCTGGCACTATGTGGCATGGGGCGTTCTCCATGGAGCTTACCAGAATATCGAGACAGCCATCCGGGAGCTGAAAAAGAAATGGAAGATCGACACGAAAAAAATGATCTTCAGTACCAGAGTGGTACGGACAGCAGGAGTTTTTATTCTGACAGATATCGCATGGGTTTTCTTCCGGGCGCCAAGCTGCAGGGAGGCATTGTGGTATTTCCGGCAGATGTTTACCTCTTATCAGAATGTATCATTGCTGGAACTAGGTTTTCAATGGTATGACTGGCTGCTGGTGATCCTTTCTATCCTGACTGTCTTTGTTGTGGATATTCTGCATGAGAGAGGAATTCGAATCAGAGAATGGATCTATCAAGAGAAGCTGTGGTTCCGGTGGCTGATTTACCTGGCGGCTTTCTGGTGTATTTTAATGTTTGGAATATATGGAGTAGATTATGACACGAGCCAATTTATTTACTTCCAATTTTAAAAAGTATTGGAAGGCGATTCTAAAAGTAATTGCATTTTTGGTTATCTTATTTTTGTGTAACCGTCTGTTATGGTATCTATTAGTGAATGATACAAGTTCTTATACCAGAGTGACATTACATGAATTATATCATCAGGAGAAAAATGTGGATGTTCTGTTTCTGGGCTCTTCTCATACCTACCGGTCTCTGGACCCAGGAATTACAGATGAAATATTTGAGACGAATACTTTTAATGGGGGAACTTCCTCTCAAGCATGGGATGGCAGTTATGCTCTTTTGGTGGAGGCCGGGAAACATCATGATCTGAAGAAAGTCTATCTTGAAATGTACTATGATGTGGCAGGCGAGAATTATAAAGAGCGTACCCAGATGACCCAGACTTATATTATCAGCGATTATATGAAGCCTTCCGTCAACCGGGTCTCTTATCTGCTGAACGCCAGCAGCTGGGATTATTGGATCAATGGTTTTTTCCCTGCAAGAAGAAATTGGAAAAAACTTTTTCAAAGACAGTATGTTTCAGATCTGATTGCAGAAAAGAGCCAGGACAGCTATAAAAATTATGACTATGTGGGAGATCCGGAAACAGAAGAAGAGTACTATGTGGGAAAAGGATATGTGGCCAATATCAAAACCAAGGAAAATGGGAATTTTGCCCATGACGAGCCCTTTGAGTCGGCAGAGAGAACATTTTCTGAAGATGATATCCGATCCCTGAAGAAAATAATTCAATATTGTAAAAAACATGAGATTGAGCTGGTGTTTTTCTCAGCTCCCATGCCGGATTTCAGGCTGGCGGAGATCGGGAATTATGATTACTATATACAGCATGTGAAAGAATTTCTGGCGGAGTATGACCTTCCCTATTACGATTTTAATCTTTGCAGAGAATCTTATTTTTCATACGACAGCAGTCTGTTTAAAGATGGAGATCATCTGAATGCAGCAGGAGCGGAAGAATTTAGTAAACTCTTTTCTGAATTTTTTACAGGAGAGATTTCAGAAGAAGATTTATTCTATGATTCTTATGAGGAAAAGATGAATTCTATCGACGATCATTTTTACGGTCTGTTCTATCATGTAGAAAATAATGAGGAGGGCAGAAAGATGACCTTTGACCCGATTCAGAACCGAGAGTTTGATTACTATGCATCGGTATCGAAGAAAGTAAAAGGCGCCGATCAGTATGAGGAAATACAGTCTTTGGGAACTTTACAGGAGGTTGCGCTTCCGGCAGAAGAAGAGGGAAAACTGATGATCCGCATTTTCAGCGATGAAGAGGGAAAAAATATGACAAATGAGATCAAGATATCTTATTGAGTGATTCAAAAAGAAGCAGGTATCTGCTGTGACGGGGAAGTCAGGGCGGATATCTGTTTTTTCTTATTTTGTACTTCTCTTATACTAGAAAATTCCTTTGAGGTTCCTGTCAGATGAAATAATTTATCCCGCCGGAGTGGAAAAGAAATGAGCCCCACTGCTTGTATATTCCAGCTGAAACGTGTAAAATAAAAGGGAAATGTTTTAACGGGCGGAGAAAAGAGACAGAATTTTATGAACAAGGAGAAACCGCAATGAAATTTATTCATATTGCAGATATACACTTAGGGGTAAAACCGGATAAAGACAAGCCTTGGGGAAAGGAACGGGAGACCCATAGCTGGAAGGCTTTTACGGAAGTGATCACCAAGGCCAGAGAAGAGCAGGTGCAGCTTCTTCTGATTGCAGGCGATTTGTTCCACAGACAGCCGCTTTTGCGGGATCTGAAAGAGGTGAATTATCAATTTTCCAGGATTCCTAAGACACAGGTGGTAATGATTGCGGGAAACCACGACCATCTGAGCCCCAATTCTTATTTTCGCACGTTTTCCTGGGGAGAAAATGTACATTTTTTAAAGGAAGAACGGATGGATACGGTAGAACTTCAAAGCCTTAGGGTTAGAGTATATGGACTGAGCTACTGGCATCGGGAGCTGCGGGAACATCTGTATGACAATCTGCAGGTGAAAAGGGATGAATATGCCAATATCCTTCTGGGACATGGGGGAGATGAGAAACATATTCCCTTCCGCACCAGTGAACTGGAGATGAAGGGGTTTGATTATGTGGCCATGGGACATATCCATAAGCCTATGGAGCTGGCGGCGGATAAAGTGATTATGGCAGGAGCATTGCAGCCGGTAGATTGCAATGACACAGGGGAACACGGATATTTTATGGGAGAGCTGGAAGGGCATGTCTGCAACGTGAAATTTTACCCTCTTCGTTACTGTGAGTATGTTTCTCTGAATTTGAAAGTAAGTAAGGATGTTGCCACAGGGGAATTAAAAGAGGTGATTGCAGAGCAGATTAAGAAATCGCCTGCTTATCAGCTTTTTAAGGTGAACCTGACAGGATTCAGCGACCCGGAGGCGCCTCTCGATCTGGAAGCGCTGACAGGGATGGAGCGAGTGGTACAGGTAATTGACAACTGCCGGCCAGATTATGATCTGGAGAAATTACAAGCTCAGTTTGACCAGCAGATCATAGGGCGGTATATTGCAGCGTTGGAAAAGCTGCCCCAGAATGAAATTACCAAGAGAGCATTATACTATGGTGTGGAGGCACTGTTGGCAGAATGAAAATTACAGAGATTCAGATAAAAAATTTTGGAAAACTTCACAATATCAATATCCGTCCTCTTCCGGGAATCAATGTGATCTATGGAGAGAACGAGACAGGAAAATCCACCTTACAGCAGTTTATTCGGGGGATGCTTTTTGGGATTGAGAAACAGCGGGGAAGGGCTGGCAAGAATGACAGTTACCAGCAGTATGAGCCTTGGAACAGCAATTCTTATTATGCCGGAGGTTTGAGGTTTACGGTAGATGGGAAACCTTTTTTGCTGGAGCGGAATTTTTATCACAAAGAAAAATCAGTGAAATTGGTCAACGAAAAGGATTTAGAAGAGCTTTCAGTGGAGCATGGAGATCTGGAAATGCTGCTGGGAGGCATGAGCAAAGAGACTTATGAAAATACCTTCTGTATCAGTCAGGCCTGCGTGGAGACCAAAAAAGAATTTGCAGATGTTTTGCAGAATTACTTTGTCAATGCTTCTCTTGGAGGAGACGGAGGCGTAAATTTAAGCGGAGCCCGGAGACGGTTAAAGGAAGGACAGAAGGCGGCGGACCAGAAATACAGGGAAAAGGTTCAGGAGCGGAAAGAAGAGGAGGAAAGGCTTCTGCTGGAGGAAAAATTATTAAAAAAGGATATCGAGCAGTTGAAAAAGCAGCAGAAGGATGGATACAAGTCCTTCCTGGAAAAGAATCAGAATCTTATTCCTCCAGAGCCGGATATCAATCAAATGGCAGAATATCTGCGGAATATCCGTCAACAGAGAGAACAGCAGAAGTATGACAGGAGATTTGGAATCTCCCTGTTTTTTATGACGGTTGGGCTGCTTTTGGGAATCTGGAATTGCGCGGCACATCTTTTCTCGAATCCGGCGCCAGGCTGGATCGGGCTGGAAGTATTTACAGTGATCTTGTGTCTGGTTGGAATAGGAGGAGTGTATTATTGGCACCGCAGGTCAAAACAACTGAAGATTCTTCGCAGGAAGCAGGAGGAAGAGACAAAGGAACTGATGCAGTATACCTCCAGAGAGAGAGAACAGCAGAGATATAAAGAACAACAGGAGAAGCAGGCCAGACAACGGGCAGTGGAAGAGATGCTGCAGATTCAGCTTTTGGAAAAACAGGCAGAATTGATGAATCTGCGGGAAGAATTAGAAGAGTGCAGGGTACTTACTCCAGAGGAATTGGAGTATGAACACCAGGTCAGAGCCTATGAGTTAGCATATCACACCTTGGAACAGCTGTCCCAGGAAGCCTATCAAGATACCAGGGCTCAGATGGAACAGGAAATCTCCCGGATTCTGTCGGAACTGACCAATGGAAAGTATACAAAGATTGGCTTGGATGCCCAAATGAATCTTGTGACCACAGAAGGGAAACGAAGGCTCCATCCCTGGCAGTTAAGCCAGGGAACCATGGAGCAGATGTATATGGCGCTGCGCATGGGAGCAGGCGGCTTTTTTACCAGGGAAGAATCTATGCCCATCTTATTGGACGAGGTGTTTGTATCTTTCGATGAGAAACGATTGGAAGGCGCACTGCAGTGGCTCGGAAAACAAAAACAGCAGATCTTTCTGTTTACATGCCAGAAACGGGAAATGGAGATCCTGGAACGAAACGGGATTCCTTTTGGAAAGATTATGCTGAGCAGATAGCAGGACGAATATAACAGGATAAATTATGAGTAAGAAGAAAAAGAAGAAGAAAAAATATCGCGTCTTTTGGTTTTTTGCAAAACTACAGATTTTTTTGCTGCTGGTAGTGGCCGCTGGGCTGGGCTGGTATTATTTCGGAGGTTATGCTCAGGAAGTGAGCGCTTTGCAGCAGGAGGCAAGAGTGCTGGTACAAAAATCCAGCGAGGAAACCTTCCGCTCTGTTCAGACCAGTCTGGTGTATGATGCAGATGGAAAATTGATCTCTACCCTGAAAGGGGAGAAAGACGTATATTATCTGGAGTACAAGGATATTCCGGCCTATGCGGTTGCAGCCATGATCAGTATTGAAGATAAAAAGTTTTACCGTCACAATGGAATTGACGTGAAAGCGATTCTCCGGGCCGCCAAGGCAATGGCTGAAAATGGAGAGGTGACCCAGGGAGGAAGCACAATTACCCAGCAGCTTGCCAAGATCACCTTTTTGACCCAGGAACGTACCTGGCAGCGCAAGATTGAAGAGATGTTTATTGCGGTTGGTTTGGAAAAGATCTACAGCAAAGATAAGATTATGGAGTTTTATCTGAATAATGTGTATTTTGGAAATGGGTATTACGGAATTCAGGCGGCAAGCAAGGGATATTTTAATACAGACGCCAAAAATCTGACGCTGTCCCAGATTGCATTTCTGTGTGCGATCCCTAATAATCCCAGTCTCTATGATCCGGTGACAAAGATGGATCATACCCTCAAGCGGCGGGACCGCATCTTATATCAGATGTTAGAGGACGGCAAAATCAATCAGACTACTTGCGAGCAGGCAAAATCAGAGACCATCACATTGAACCGTCCAGAGAAGACAAAAAATGACTATGTGGAGACCTATACTTATTATTGTGCCGTCCGGGCATTGATGCAGCAGCAGGGCTTCAAGTTTAAGACAGAGTTCTCTTCAGAAGAGGAAAAACAAAAATACGAAGAAGATTATGAGGAATTGTACGGAGAATGCCAGAAGAGCCTTTATACAGAAGGGTACAGAATCTATACTTCCATCAATTTGGATATGCAGCAGCTTCTGCAGAATGCGGTGGATCAAAACCTGGCAGAATTTACAGAGCAGAATGAAGAAGGGGTTTATGCTCTGCAGAGTTCGGCTGTGTGTATTGACAATCACACTGGATACGTGAAGGCAATTGTAGGAGGAAGAAACCAGAATCTTCCTGGTTATACCTTGAATCGGGCATATCAGAGTTTTCGCCAGCCAGGCAGCAGTATCAAGCCATTGATTGTGTACACGCCTGCTCTGGAAGAAAAATATACCCCGGATACTATTGTGCAGGATGTGAAAACAGAAGAAGGACCTTCCAATGCCGGGGATTATTATGAAGGGGATATTACCCTGCGGTATGCAGTCCAGAAGTCTAAAAACACGGTAGCCTGGAATCTGTTGGAGGAACTGACCCCCAAGACGGGACTGTCTTATCTGAAAGCAATGAAATTTTCCAGACTGGATTCCAGAGACGAACGTCCCACCAGCGCTCTGGGGGGATTTACCAATGGCGTCTCGGCGGTGGAGATGGCCGCTGGCTATACGACCATTGTAAATGATGGAAAGTACCGGGAGCCTACCTGCATTGTGAAGATTACTGATTCAGAGGAAAATGTGATTCTGGAGACTAAAAATGAAGAAGTAGATGTTTATAAAATGAACGCAGCCCGGATGATGACAGACATGATGGTGTCGGTAATCCAGGAAGGAACTGGACGGGGGCTTGCTTTTGGCAATATGCCCTGCGCCGGAAAGACGGGAACTACCAACGACAACAAAGATGGATGGTTTGTAGGATATACCGGCTACTATACCACCAGCGTCTGGGTAGGCTATGATATGCCAAGAGAGATTCCAGGCTTGACGGGATCCAGTTATCCTGGAAGTATTTGGAAGACTTTTATGGAACAGATTCATCAGGGACTGGAACCTGTGAATTTCCTGCCTTATATTGATGAGAATAAAGCTCCTTTGGATGACGAGGAATATTTGGAGGGACTGCAGAAGGAACAGGAATAAAGAAATTGCGGCGGAAAGGAAATGAACCGCAAGAGCGGCCCGCCGCAGGCGGAGAATCCTGCGAAGCAGGATTCTTTCTTGTCTTATAAGAAAGACCTTGTCCCGCTAAAGCGTGAAAGTATATTCCTATAAGATAAAAATAATATGCGCGCTCGCACAAGAGGTAAAATATTGCTTCGCAATTCTGCTCGGCGCAGCAAAACGTCCAGATCCCTCATGAATGAGGGATTCAGGGAGTTGAAGTGGACCTGTCCGCTTTGTTCTTAATGGCTTTGTACAGATACAAAATGATAGTTATAGATTTTCATTTTTCAGTACGTCAATGGTGTTTTCTTTCTGGATTTTCTTCATGGAATAGACCATGGTGGCAAATACTACCAGAAATACGCTGCCCACTGCAATAGCGATACTGTGCCAGGGAATGAAGAATCCTGCTTCTAATCCTGCAGAGATGGAACGGTAGATCAGCCAAGTGATCAGGAAGGATACGGGGATTCCGTACAGCAGGCCCTTGAATCCATAGAGCAGGCATTCAAAATTCATCATTTTCTGAAACCCTTTGGGGGTCATGCCGATGGATTTTAGCATGGCAAATTCTCTGCGGCGGAGATTGACATTGGTGGAAATGGTGTTAAATACATTTGCCGCTGCAATCAATGAGATTAAAGTAATAAATCCAAAGGCAAATACGTTGACAACTGTTATCATGGCCCGGTCGCTTTCGATGCTGGCGGCGTAATCATGGAGATTTTCGGAAGGAAGACCCTTTTCCATCAGTAGTTTTGTCAGATCAGCCGTTACTTTTGTGTGGTTCTCACATTGGAACAGCAATTGGTCCGAGGCTATTTTGCTGTAGGGCAATTGGTAAATTTCCTGGTATTCCGTCTCAGGGTCCAGATCAGAAAATACGTCGTCCATCAGGCTGTAAGGATAAAACAACTGCGTATAGGAAGAGCTGTTGGAAAAGAAATCAGGGGCTTCTGTCTGGGCTGCGCCAATGGAAATGGGAATTTCCTGGCAGGCTTCTTCCAGGGGCATCTTTAACTCTTTATCCGAGGAATCCCAATAATTGTAGCAAAGTTCTCCAGTCTCTTCGTCTGTACCCACATAACCGCCATAGTCGAAGTTCATTTGACGGGTTACGTATAGTTTCATATCGGCAGCTTCCGTATCGGAAAGCAGCGGGTATGCATAGTATTTTCCATTATTGCCATTGTAGGACTGCAGAGAATTTACAAGAACTGCAGCAGGTTTTTCATGATTGAAAAATACAGATTCCGGCAGATTCTGTTCTTTTAGATAGCGGCGGAAGCTGTGATCTTCCAGGAAGATCAAACGAACATCCATAGTGGCTTTATCATATTTTTGATATACTTCATCTAACTGCTGTGCCAGAGTTTTTTGATAACCCAGGTATTGGGAACTGGTTGCAGCAGTGTTCACAGAGCCGGATAAGTATAGGTTGGAAAAATAGGTAGAGGCTGTAATTCCTTCTGTCTGAGCCAATTCAGAACGCAGGGTATCTGTAGAATAATTGACGTCAGAATGTTTGAGATAAAAGATATCGTATCCATGATCGTCCAAAACTTCTCCCATAGATTTTGTCAAGTAGGAACACCAGCTGCTGGTAGAAATAAACAGTACAATACTTAAGAACAGAGAGATCACTGTTGCCCGGTATTTTCTGCGGTTTCTTTTGTAATTTTTTGTGGCGATCATTCCTTCAAAGCCAAATACTTTTTCCGTAAAATGAGAAGTTTTCACTTTTCCAGGCCGGATGGCAATATCATTGGTCTGACGGATGGCGTCAATGGCTGACTTTTTCAATGCCCGTTTTACCGGAATGTAAGCAGAGATCAGAATGGTCAGCAAAGAGATAGCGATGGCTAAAAACAGCGCAGGCAGAGAAAGATGAGGACTCATGGAAATCTGATCAATAGGGCCGAAAGCCTGGGCCATTCTGGCTGATTCATAGCCTCCCAGCAGTTTTTGGCCAGGGCCATGAAAGGTTCCAGGAAGGCCAAGGACGCTGATAATCATATCTTTTGTCAGGAAGAAAGTGACTCCAATCCCTAGAAAACCAGATAAAAGTCCCAGAGGAATGCCGATACAGCCTAAAAAGGAAGCTTCAAACAACACGCTTTTGGTCAATTGCTTCCGAGTGGCGCCAATAGAGGACAACAGTCCGAATTGACGGGTGCGTTCACTGACAGAAATGGAAAAGGCATTATAAATCAGAGAGATAGAGCCGAACATGATAATCAGAATCAATATAATTCCAAGGCTGAATAAAACCTGATTGTAGCGGCTTTCTCCTGAATAGCCATAGAGACGCAGCAGATCATAATTCAATTTCCAGGTAACGCCGTCTTCTTCTAGTTCTGAGAACATGCTGTTGATCTGAGGAACAGCATATTTTCCAGACTTTGTGCGCACGTACAGATCATAGAAGTGTTCTTTGCTGTTATCTCCCACAGTCAGAGCTGTGTAGCCAGGAGCGGAATAATCTTCGTAGGAGGGCCGCTCATAAAAACCTACGATAGTATAAGTCTTTGTCTCCTTTTCTTGGAGATGTTCTGTGACAGAGGTGTTTTCCTGGGAAGAATCTTCTTCTCCTTTTCTATAATAGGAATTATCCTGTTTTACATAGCCTGCGTTTTTATCCAGATAAGGAGTCTGATTGTTCAGGAAGTTTCCAAAGCTATCCAGACGATCGGACAGATGGAGAGTCAAAGTCTCTTTCAGATCATATTGTACGTTTCCATTGGAGGCCAGGTGATCAGGAAGCAGAAGTTCCTTGCTGTTTTCCGGCATCCGTCCCTGGGTGAGATGAATCGGCATCATATTGGTAAAGTCCTGCTGGATGCCATAGACGCACAGATAAGGCTTATATTCGTTGACGCAGTCTTTCAGTTCAGAATAGCCAAGAAGTTCCATGGAGACGGTCTCTTGAAGGCGGTCGTCAGAACGAATAGTATCGGAGGAAGAGGCTGAGATATTGTAGACTGCTCCGTACCAGTCTCCATTTTCATAAAGCGTAGACTGAATCAACCAGTGCCGGAGAGAGGAAATGCTGACAATGGTGGCGGTAAACATAGCGGAGGAAAGGATAATCCCCACAATGGTAACCAGCGTCCGGGTACGGTTTTCTTTTAAATTTTTTAAAGTGACTTTTTGAAAAATATTCATGAACGGATCACCTCGTCTCTTATGATTTTTCCATCTTCCAGGGCGATCACCCGGTTAGCCTGCAAGGCGATATTTTCATCATGCGTGATGACGATCAGCGTCTGTTTATATTTTTCATTGGAATATTTTAGCAGTTCCACAATTTCCTGGCTGTTTTTAGAATCCAGGTTTCCAGTAGGCTCGTCGGCGAGAACCACTGCCGGAGCGTTCATGAGAGCCCGGCCGATGGAAACACGCTGCTGCTGGCCGCCGGATAATTGGTTAGGCAGGTGGTTTTCCCGTCCCTTTAGAGATAAAATCTCCAGCAGTTCTTCTAAACGCTGCTGGTTCACTTCCCGGCTGTCCATCAGAACGGGAAGGGTCATGTTTTCCGTCACATTTAAAACAGGGATCAAATTGTAGAATTGATAAATCAATCCCACCTGACGTCTGCGGAATACAGCAAGCTGACTTTCATTTTGGGCATAGACGTCCGTTTCTTCCATAAATACTTTGCCGGAGGTTGGAATGTCTACGCCTCCCAGCACATGCAGCAGCGTAGATTTTCCAGAACCAGAAGGGCCGATAATAGCCAGAAATTCTCCTTTTTCCACAGAAAAAGAGATATCGTCTAATGCCTTTACTTGATTTTCACCAGAACCATAAATTTTTGTGAGATGTTCTGCTCGTAAAATTTCCATATAAATATCATCCTCTTTTCTTATTATGTTATTTATTATTGTAACCAGGCAGAATGACAGAGCAGTGACTTCTCTGTGACAAAATTGTCACCAAAAGAGATTAGGATAAAAGGTTAGAGAGAATTTATTGTCAGCAGAAATCACCGATAAAATTTTATCGTAAATCTAGCGCCGCCTTCGGGACGGTTTTCCGCTTTCAATGTTCCATTCTGCTGAGAGATAATCATACGGGCCAGAGCAAGGCCGATGCCTACGCTCTGTTCCGAGGCATGTTTTCCTTTGTAAAACCGTTCAAATAAATGAGGAAGATCTTCTTTGTCGAAGCCAGGGCCATTATCTTCAATGACAAATTCTGTGAAAATGGCATTTTCAGAAAAAGTAATGGAGATGCGGCCTCCAAAAGGCGTATGTTCCATACAGTTTTTTAAAATATTCAAAACAGCTTCTGTGGACCAGGAGAGATCTCCTATAAAAGAGGCGTTTTCTGGCCCGCGGATTAGAAGTGTCTGTTCCCGGAGTTCCATAGGGATGATCAAAGGTTCTGCGGCACGCTGGACTAAAGTTTTTGCCAGGATAGGGTTTTGCTGCATATGGACCGTTCCGGCGTCCATTTTTGATATTTTTAAAAGGGCCTCCACCAGCCAGTCAATCCGGGACAAAAGCTGAGTCAGTTCCTGCAGGAGCTGCTGTCTTCGCTCAGGCATCAGATCTGGATCT
Source organism: Lachnospiraceae bacterium (assembly GCA_022792535.1). Lineage (GTDB taxonomy): Bacteria > Bacillota > Clostridia > Lachnospirales > Lachnospiraceae > Petralouisia. The sequence goes on along the minus strand of JAAWBG010000046.1, from coordinate 18,473 downwards.
GTCAGAAGAGACAAGATTAAATTGGAGGAGGTCAAAGGGGAGCGGATCTGATGGGAAATATCCGCCATAGAATCTGCCAGAAGTTTTTTATCATTGGCCAGGGCGGCGGCTTGTTCCTTTAAGCGCAGGGTCATTTTAGACAGCTCGCTTTCTAAAATAGACAATTCTCCTTCTCTGTATTTTTCAAAATGAATGGGGATCTGATTGTGAAGCATGTTGTCGATTTCATGGCTGAGCTGAGCTAATTTTCGGTATCTGCGCCAGGTAATCAGATAGTGAGAAAATAAGTATAAAAAGGAAACGAAGGCTATTAGAGTTCCTGTCCAGGGGTCATGGAAAAATCCCAGACTGGAAAAGAGAATCAAGAGAAAAGTGTGCCAGAGCAGACTGGCTCTGATCTCAGGGTTGCGAAAAAATTCCATAGGGTTGTCCTCCTACCAGATGAAAAATCTGTGGTTAAAAGCTAATCTCCCATCTTATATCCCATACCTCGTATGGTTGTGATTAAGAGGGGATTCTGGGGATCATCTTCGATTTTCTCCCGCAGACGTTTGATGTATACCGTCAGTGTGTTGTCATTGACAAACTCTCCGGCAATATCCCAAAGAGCCTCCAGAAGACGGGAACGTGACAGGACAATACCTTTGTTATTGATAAAATATAAAAGGAGCCGGTATTCCAAGGCGGACAGAATAATCTCCTGGCCATTTTTAGAGACTGTTCCCCGGATCACATCCACAGCCAGATCTTTATGTTCCAGCAGCGTATTGGCTTTTCCATAGCGCCGCATAATGTTGTGGATGCGGGAGACCAATTCTCTGGGGCGGAAAGGTTTGGCAATGTAGTCGTCCGCTCCCAGATCCAGTCCAGTTACTACACTGTATTCGTCTCCGGAAGCGGTCAGAAAGATAACCGGAAGGCTGGTGGTGGCCTTGGCGGCCCGGCAGACAGAAAATCCGTTTCCATCTGCCAGGGAAACATCCAGCAGCAGTAAGTCGAATTCTGAAGAGGAAGTTTCTAAAAGATCCAGGGCTTTTGCCTGGCCATCCACTGCAGTAATGGCAAATCCTTCCTTCTGGAGAAATTCTGTTAAATTTGTAACAATGCTTTTGTCGTCTTCTACCAGTAAAATATGCGTCATATGTTAAACCCCCGCTTTAGGATCAGCGCTCTTCCTTCCATTCCAGAAACTCTCCGGTGCCAGCGTCTATCTCAAATTCATATTCTTTCTGATTATAAATGATATCGCCTTCATATTTGTAAATGCCGTCGTCATAATCCAGCTCAATTTTCAAGTCCTGTGAAGAGGCCCCCGGAACACGATCCAAGGCCAGCTGTGATGCTTCTTCCATTGTGATTTTCACATCTTGATTGGGCTGCTCTTGCTGGTTCGTCTGCCCTTGGAGGCTGTCTTGCCCTTGGAGACTGTCTGGCTCTTGCTGATTAGCTGGATTCTGTTGGTTTGGCTGGCTTTGCGGTGTATTCTGTGCAGGCAGCTGCTCATAATCTGTGCTGAGAATTTCTCCGTTGGAAGCCAGGATCTCATAATCGTATTCGGTGTCGCTGCTGGCAAAAGTTACTTCATAAATAGAATCTCCATCTTCTTTGTCCTTAGATACCCGAAGACGTGTGACGTCCGCTTTTTCCAGATTGGCGTCTTTTAAGGCGATCTCGGAGGCTCTATCCTTGCCGATATCTTTTTTTTCACCGCATCCTGTTACCGTTTCCAAAAGAGTGATAGAAATAAGGGCCGTTGCGAGATATTTTTTTGTTTTCATAAAGTGCTCCTTTCTGCTTGCGTTTTATTTATTATATTCCTAAAGTTATCTATTTATTTTACCTTATAGATATCAGTATAATGCCTGGAGGGTGAAAAATCAAAAGAAAAATAGAAGTTGCCAGTAAACAGCAACTGTGATACCATGAAATCATTCAAAATGAGAGATGGAAAAGGAGAGGCGCCCAATGAAAAAATATGGTTTTGGTGTAGATATCGGAGGAACGACTTGTAAAATAGGACTTTTTGAGACTGCGGGACAGATTGTGGAAAAGTGGGAGATTCCCACAGATACCAGGGAAGAAGGGAAGAATATTCTCGCAGATATTGCAGCTTCCCTGAGTGAGAAAATGGCGGAACGAAAAATTGGAAAAGACGAGATAGAGGGAATCGGCGTAGGAATCCCTGGACCAGTGAAGCCAGATGGAAGTGTGTCAGTATGTGTAAATCTGGGCTGGAAAAATAGAAATATACCGGAAGAATTGGGAAAGTTGATGGACGGAATTTTAGTGAAGGCCGGAAATGACGCCAATGTGGCCGCCTTGGGAGAGATGTGGCAGGGCGGCGGAAAAGGCTGTAAAAGTCTGGTGATGGTGACTCTTGGCACAGGCGTAGGCGGCGGAATCATTATTGATGAAAAGATTGTGGCAGGCGCTCATGGAGCAGGGGGAGAGATTGGCCATATTACAGTGAATCCTCATGAAAATATTTCCTGTAACTGCAAAAGAAAGGGATGCCTGGAACAGTATTGTTCCGCTACAGGACTCGCGCGTCTGGCCAGAGAGAGGTTAGAACAGGAACATGAAGAATCTCTGCTGGATCAGGTGGAAAATGTTACGGCAAAAGATGTATTTGACGCATATAAGAAACAGGATAAGACTGCAGGGGAGATCGTGGAAAAATTTGCCCGGATTTTGGGACAGGCGTTGAGCAATATTGCCTGTGTGGCAGATCCAGAAATATTTGTACTTGGCGGAGGCGTCTCCAAAGCAGGAGAAGTATTGTTGAAGGCAGTGGAACAGCCTTTCCGGGAAAAGGCATTTCCCTCCTGCGCAGACACCAGATTTGCCCTGGCTTCTCTGGGAAATGATGCCGGCATGTACGGATGCGTCCGGTTGATCTTAGAGTAGAAAGTCTTTTGCGATAGGACGCTGGTCAAGAAAGTCCTGGTATGGAGGAACAGACGTGGGAAGAAAAAATAACCGAAAAAATCATACTGTGGGAAAAAAGATTAATCAAAAAACAGATCATAAAATAGGAAAAAGGAACGATCAGAAAACAGAGTGTGGGTCGGAAAAAAAGATCAGCGCCAAAGTAGATTATATTGCAGAAAGCATTGCGCTGCTGCAGCATTTGGGCAATGGGAGCCAATATACTGATTTAAGAGAAACGTTGAACCAGAAATATGCAGACTCCTTTCAGGAGGGATTACAGAAATTTGAATTGTTGGAACGAATCGAACAGGGTGCAAAGGAAATCTTTCAAAAAGAGAGGAAAGAGATAGAATATTATTTTCAACTATCGGGAGAAGGAGACTTTGGCTGTGCAGGAGCAGTGGTACTTTTGTGGAACAGCTGTATGAACTGTCGGTTTCAAAACATTAGTTCTTATAGGGAGTATTTGGAGAGAATGTCAGAGAAGGAGTACTGTGAAAAATACGGAGAATGTCTGCAGTGCTACTGTGCTTTTATTCAGAATGCAGTTAAGGTGAAAATAGAAGAACCCTTTGACGTCATTTCTTATTTGATGAAGATGGATCTGCCGGATGAGGAAAAATGGAGACTTCAGAAGATTTTTTTCGATAAAGAGGAACACCGAAAGAAAGTGTTTGAGCTGTTGGAGAAGGCGGTATCCTATCTGAAATCTCTGGAAGGAGAATTGTTGAAAATAACAGAAGCCTTTTTGGTTTACTGGACACAGGTGCTGGACGGACGTAGTTTTGCAGATTATGCCAAAGAGATCTTAGGGATAGATATTGGCCAAAGTCCTATGGGATTCTATTTGTCCCCCTCTGTCATAAAGCCCAATGTGATATCTTTTTATTCCTATCTGCAAGAGGATGGAAGATATCAGGGAGAAGATGATATTCGAATTGGAATTCTCCTTGGAAAGGATTTTGGGGTTCAGGTTAAGACGGCGGAAGAGTCTTCGCCATAAGAAGACCTTGCAGGAAATACTAGATTACAGTAAAAGAAAACGGATAGGGGAAAGGGAGAATCTTTGAAAGAGCAGCCCTGGCCCCTATTTTTTTAGGGGCCGGGCGATCATAACGATATTTCGTTCTTTTCCATAAACACGTAGTGGTTTTTCCAGACGGTAGCCGCTGCCATAGTACATGGAGACGTGGTAAATGTTCTTATATCTGCCGTTGCTGCCCCGGGGCTTGCGGTAAAAAATCAAGTCTCCAGGAACTAATTTGGAAGAATTGATCCCTCGGTAAGAGATTACTTTTCCAGTTCGTTCCAGATAGGCAGCCATAGAGGCGGCGGTAGGAGCCCAGGAGGGCGTGCCTCCTAATAGACCAGAGTTACAGTTGTAGGAGCGGAAGACCAGAGAACTGCAATCGTAGTAACCGCGGGACATACGGCGGGCCTGGCTGTAACGGGAACTGTTGATTAGCTTATATCCTCTTTTACATGCGTTCAGGGCGCCTTTGGCGGCAACGGTGACTTGGAGTTTCAAAGGGGTGCCGTCCACAGTGACGATGATCTCTGCATTTCCAGGAGCCCGGCCAACAATCTTGCCGGACTTGTCTATTTTTGCCACAGAGTTCTTTTTTGATTTACAAGTGATTTTACTTTTAGAGGAGGCGCCTTTCACAGGTACACTCATTTTTTTGCCCACAGCCAAAGTGGCATAGGAGGAAGTGAGCCGAGGGTTTGTAATAATCAATTGGTGCTTGATGGTCTTTCCGTCCACTTTGATAAGAACTGTGGTTTTGCCAGTAGTTTTTTTGGCGGTGACAACTCCATCCTGGGTGATGGAAGCAAGGGAGGAATCCTTTACCTGCCATTTCACTGTGCTGAAGGAATTTTTTCCAGTTAATTTAATGGTTGTATTTTTTCCCAGAGATAAGACGGTGTAAGAAGATTTTGTTTTAGGATCTGAAATCTTTATCTGGGTCGTAAAATCATTGGAAGTACCGTCAGAGTAACTTACCGCTGCTGTGATCCTGGTACTTCCTGGTTTTTTTCCAGTAACTGTTCCAGTGCGGGGATCTACGCTGGCAATGTCAGGGTGGGAGGAAGACCAGACTGTCTTTGTAATCTGGGTATTGGGCTTTTCTGCATTTTCTAATTTCAGGGCTTTCTGGCAATTGACAGCAAGGGCAAGCTGCTGCTGTCTAATGCCGTTGTGGAGGACTGTGATTTTACAGAAACGTGTGCTGGTCACAGTCTGATCCTTTACAGTTCTGGAGCAGACAGCCTTTACAGTGGCGGTTCCGGAACGTTTGGCCGTTATTTTGCAGCGATTTCCAGAAGGAGAGATTTTTACCACATTTGAGGATGGGTCCTCTAATGTAAAGGAAACAGAATCGGAAGAGGACACATGGCCTAAAACAAGGGTGGCGCTGCTGCCTTCCATCAATATCTGTGAACTTCGATTTAATTTGTGTTCATCTTTTAGAACCGTTACCTGGCAGGAATCTTTCGCCCCTGGGATAGAGGAGGTGATGGTGGCAGATCCTGCTTTCATTCCGGTAATGGTGCCAGAAGCATCCACCTTGGCCACCTTCGGGTCAGAAGAAGTCCAGCGCACTTTATCACTGGATGGTTTGGCGGAAACTTTTAATTTATATGTATTTTCAGTATACAGCGTCAGGGATTTTCGTTTTAGTTTAACCGAAGACTTTTTGCTGCCGGCCTTGAAAGAGCTGGATGGCTGTAATTTATCGCCAATAGCGGCGGAAGATGTGGTATAATTTAGGTGGACAGCCGGGTCTGCCTTCCTGATCGTTTCCACTGAAGAAATTTCATGTCTGACAGAGGACATTGCAGCGGGAGTTTCTGGAACAGAAGCTGCCATTGCAGTAAAGGGAGTTTCCAATACAAGCAGGCAGCTTAGGGCAAAGGTAAAAGTTTTTTGGAATTTCATTGGTAAAATGCCTCCTAAATAATAAGATAAAGGTTAAACTGATTATACAGTAATTGTCGAAAATTGTATTTCCAGATATAATAATAATCTCTTTTTCAGGGAGTTTCAAGATAGGAGAGCAGATTTTTTTAAAGAGTTGGAAGGAGTGTGTAAAAATGAAGGAAAAAAAGAAGACATTATTCAGCACTGTCGTGGTATCTGTGATGGCGTCTATTTTTATGGTGGTGTCAGTGCTGATCCTCTTTGTGCCTCAGGTGGGAGTGAAAGATATCTGTTATTTTATCTGCGGGCTTGTGGTGGTGCTGGGGATTTACATGATCGTCCGTTACTTTATGACCTCTGGATATGAGAGGCTGAATGAGTATGGATTTTCAGAAGGAGTCCTGTTTGTGCTGTTGGGGATCTGCGGATTAGTCAGTGCAGATCGGATCGCCATGTCTTTTTTAACTGCCCTGGGAATTTTACTGCTATTATCCGGTGTGATTAAACTGCAATATGCGCTGGATCTGAAATGCATGGAGGACCAGGCCTGGCTTGGATTTTTTCTGGTGACGATTTTGCTGCTGGGATGCAGTGTCTCTGTTATTTTAAATCCTTTTCAAAATGTGAAATTTTATCAAAATTATACCGCATATGTGATGCTGGCAGATGGAGTGGCAGAGATTGTCAATATTTTGTATCTGAATTTTAGGACAAGGGCCTACCAGAAAGAAATAGAGAAGGAACCAGAAGAGCTGCAGAGGGATTCAGAACGTGAGAGGAAATCGGAAATGGTGCAGAAGGAGGGGAGCAAAACATTACCAGAAGAAAATTAAACTTATTTTCTGACAGCTCAACGACAAAATCCTACGTTTTTCATCTTGCTTTTTTGAAGGGATAATACTATAATAGTTAGGCATATATAGTATGTGCGTATAAAATAGACACCATATTTAGTGCTTTGGAGGAAACAGAATGAAAATTATAAAAAGAAGCGGGAAAGAAACAGGATTTGACGCCGGTAAGATTATAGATGCGGTTGCAAAGGCAAATCAGGAAGTGGCAGAAAGCGAGAGACTCTCTCAGGAGCAGATCCATGCCATTGCAGAGCGGATCTCAGAGGTTTGTGAGAACATGGAACGAATCTATAATGTGGAAGAGATTCAGGATATGGTGGAAAATGAGATTATGCGTTATCAGGCCTTTGAGGTTGCCAGAAAATATATCACTTATCGTTATAAACGGGCCTTGGTGCGGAAATCTAATTCTACGGATCAACAGATCTTAAGTCTGATCGAATGTAACAATGAGGAGATTAAGCAGGAAAATTCTAATAAGAACCCTATTGTAAACAGTGTTCAGCGGGATTATATGGCAGGGGAGGTCAGCAAAGATATCACCAAACGGTTTCTTCTGCCGGAAAAAATTGTTCGGGCTCACGAGGAAGGGATCATTCATTTTCACGATGCGGATTATTTTGCCCAGCATATGCACAATTGCTGTCTGGTGAATTTAGAGGACATGCTGCAGCATGGAACTGTGATCAGCGAGACTATGATCGAGCGGCCGAAAAGTTTTTCTACAGCCTGTAATGTGGCGACTCAGGCCATCGCCCAGATTGCCAGCTCACAGTATGGGGGACAGAGTATTACCTTGTCTCATCTGGCTCCTTTTGTGGAGATCAGCCGCCAGAAATTAAGAAGGATCGTGCGGCGGGAATTTATGACGGCAGGCGTCCCTCTGGAAGAAAAGAAGATCAACGAGGTGGCGGAACTGCGGGTGAAAGAGGAGATCCGGCGGGGGGTTCAGATGATCCAGTACCAGGTGATCACTTTGATGACAACCAATGGACAAGCTCCCTTTGTAACAGTGTTCATGTATCTGAACGAAGTGGAGGAAGGAAGGCTCAGAGATGATTTGGCGCTGGTGATCAAAGAGATGCTTCTGCAGAGGATGCAGGGAGTGAAAAATGAAAAAGGCGTCTATATCACTCCAGCTTTTCCCAAGTTGATCTATGTGTTGGAGGAGGACAATATTCAAGAAGGCAGCAGATATTGGAATCTGACAAAACTTGCGGCAAAATGTACTGCAAAGCGAATGGTGCCGGACTATATTTCAGAAAAAGTCATGAAGGAAAATAAGGAAGGAAATTGTTATCCCTGTATGGGATGCCGTTCTTTCCTGACGGTTTACAGGGACGAAAAGAATAAGCCTAAATTTTATGGAAGGTTTAATCAGGGAGTGGTGACCATCAATCTGGTGGATGCAGCCTGCTCTTCGGAGAAGGATCCGGACAAGTTCTGGGAGATTTTGGAGGAACGCCTGGAGCTGTGTAAAGAGGCGCTGATGCTCCGCCATAACCGGCTGAAGGGAACTCTATCTGATGTGGCGCCGATTTTGTGGCAGTATGGAGCGCTGGCCCGGCTGAAGAAGGGAGAAGTGATTGACAAACTTCTCTATGGAGGATATTCCACCATATCTCTGGGGTATGCAGGACTCTGCGAATGCACCCGCTATATGACTGGAAAATCCCATACAGATCCAGCGGCGACTCCCTTTGCCTTAGAAGTGATGCAGCGCATGAACCAAGCATGTAAAAAGTGGCAGGAAGAGACAGATATTGCCTTCAGCCTCTACGGAACTCCTTTAGAGTCTACCACCTATAAATTTGCCACCTGTCTTCAGAGACGTTTCGGCGTGATTGAAGGGGTGACAGACAAAAAATATATTACCAACAGCTACCACATTCATGTGACAGAGCAGATTGACGCATTCAGTAAACTGACCTTTGAGTCTCAGTTCCAAAAATTATCTCCCGGCGGCGCAGTGAGCTATGTGGAAGTGCCGGATATGCAGGGAAATGTGGAAGCAGTGTTAAGTGTGATGCAGCATATTTATCATAATATTATGTACGGAGAATTAAATACGAAAAGTGATTATTGCCAAAAATGCGGCTATGAGGGTGAGATCAGGATCGTGTCAGACGATCATGGCAAACTGGTGTGGGAGTGTCCAAATTGTCAGAATCAGGATGAGGATACGATGAACGTTGCCCGCAGAACCTGCGGCTATATCGGAACTCAGTTTTGGAACCAGGGAAGAACCCAGGAGATTCAAGAGCGGGTACTGCATTTATAGATCGGAGAATGTTCCCCGGTATTTCTGCAGAAATGGATTTGATTTATGAGCAGGAGAATAGTATGAATTACGGAGAAATTAAGAGGACAGATGTTGCAAATGGAACAGGTGTCAGGGTTTCTTTGTTCGTCTCTGGCTGTACCCATCATTGCAAAGGCTGTTTTAATCAGGAGACCTGGGACTTTGGATATGGAGAGGAATTTACCAGGGAAACAGAGGAGGAACTGCTGCAGGCTTTAAGCCCTTCTTATATTGCAGGGCTGACGGTTTTGGGAGGAGAGCCTTTTGAACCAGAGAATCAGAAAGCGCTGCTGCCCTTTTTCCAGCGGGTGCGAAAGCAGTATCCTCAGAAAACCATCTGGTGCTATACAGGGTATTTGCTGGACCAGGAATTGTGGAAAGACAGCAGGGCTAGATGCCAGTACACGGATGAAATGCTGTCTTTGATAGATGTGCTGGTAGATGGAGAATTTGTTCAAGAACGGAAAAATATATCACTGCGCTTCCGAGGTTCTGAGAACCAAAGAGTGATAGATCTGAAAAAAAGCGGCCGGGAAAGGGGAATCATTTGTCTGGACCTTGTATAACAGTGTAGAATCGCTGTTTATAGAAAGATTAGGAATTATTAAAGAAAATTTAATAGAATTTTTGCAGAGGAAGAAAGACATTTTAGCGATGTGGAAAATAGAATAGAGGGTGATATGAATCATGGAGTATAATGCCGGAAAAGGAGAAGTAAGATATTTTAAAGTCATTGTGGTAAAAATCCCATCAGATGAATATGGAGTCATTAAGGGGCCGGAGGAAGAGAAATGTCTGGCTGGTATTCTTCAAAGTGATCACAATTCTACACGATATGAAAAGATGATTCAATTGCTTGCAGCAGAAATGGTACAAAAGGAATATCAGAAAGAATTCCGTTTTGTATTTTCTCTGGAAAATATAAAGAGAGAATTTCAAAAGGGAAAATCTGTAATCGAATATTCCTATATGAGAAATATTGAGGGAGAATTGAAGATGGCCGATACAAGAGTGTATCCGAGAGCCAAAAATGGAGAGGAGCTGGAGGAGTTTATGGTGTATGTTACAACGAGAAAATGACTTGAACAGATAGAAATGAGGAATGCAAATGTGGGAAAGAGAACGGAAAAGAAAACAAAGGATCATCATAGGAAGTGTGACAGGAATCGTTGTTCTTCTGGCAGCAATTTACTTTGGCATGGCATTTTACTTTAACAGCCATTTCTTCTTTCGGACCAAGATCAATGGATGGAAAGTAGGAGGAAGGAATCTGGAAAAAGCAGAGGAAAAAGTAGGAGACGGGGTGGAGGACTATCTGCTGACAGTGTTTGACCGGGATGGGGAAAAACATCATATTTATGGCCATGATATTGCCTGTAAGTATGTGCCGGACGGTTCTGTGGAAAAATTGCTGAAAGAACAGAGTGGTTTTCGATGGATCCTGGCAGTTTTCCGGCCGGGAGAACATGAGGTTCCGGTAACTATGGAGTATGAGGAAGGACTGATTTCTGAGGCAGTAAAAGGAATGGACTGTTTTCAGAAGGAAAATATTGCGGAGCCGGAAAATGCGAAGATCGAGCTGGGGGATGATGGATATTATGTGGAACCAGAGAAAATGGGAAGCCATATGATCTTTGAAAAGGTTTTAGAAAAGGTGAAACAGGCGGTTTCTGCCGGGGACGTGGAGGTCACTTTGTCAGAGGAAGACTATGTCAATCCAGAAGTTACTCAGAAAAGTTCCCTTGTTACAGACGCCATGGAGCGGATTGAGAAATATGAAAAGGCAGAAATCACCTATGAAATCAAAGACTATGAGGAAAAATTAGAGAAGGAAAAGATCCGCAGTTTTATTCAGGTGGGAGAAGATTACAGCGTCGCTTTGAAAGAGGAAGAGATTGAGAAATATGTACAGACTCTTGCCAGCACTTATAATACATATGCCGATGTGCGTTCTTTCCAGACCTCTTCCGGTGATACCATAGAGATCGGAGGGGGAGACTATGGCTGGATCGTAAACAAGCCAGGGGAAGCAGAACAGATCAAAGCAGATTTGGAGGCTGGAAAACCAGTGAGCCGGGAGCCTGTGTATGCTCAGCGTCCTTTTGTGGAAGGAAAAGACGATATTGGAAAGACATATATTGAGATTGATTACACGAAACAGCACCTTTGGTATTATGAAGAGGGAGCGTTGGTGATTGAGACAGATGTGGTGACTGGAAATATCAGCCGGAATAACGGGTCTCCAGATGGCGTATTTAAGATTGTATACAAAGATAGCCCGGCTGTATTAAAAGGGGAAGACTATGAGTCGAATGTAGAATATTTCATGCCCTTTGCCTATAATGTGGGAATCCATGACGCCTCTTGGCGGAATGGAAAATTTGGCGGAGATATCTATAAGAGCAGCGGGTCTCATGGATGTATCAATGCACCTTTGGAAGTGGCGACAGTGCTCTATGAGAAAGTGAAAGTGGGAACGCCGGTGATCGCCTACTATCGGGAACCGGTAGAATTGTCGGCAGAAAACGCCAAAATCTCCAATGCATTTTCTTATGTAGATCCTGAAAAAGAAAAAAAAGAACAAGAGTGACAAGCAGGAAAGAGAAAGGGCTATGAAAAAAATAGACGTATATGGGACTATTGGCCCGGCATGTGCAGACCAGACAGTCCTTACAGAAATGTTTCGGCAGGGAATGACTGGAGTGCGGCTGAACTTGTCTCACACGGAATTAGATAGCTGCCGGGAATGGACAGAGAAAATTCAATCTTGTGCTTTTTCTGCCGGAAAACAGCCGAAGCTGCTGATTGACCTGCGGGGACCGGAACTTCGAATCGGGGAGCTGAAAGAGCCCATAAAATTGACAGAAGGCGCCAATGTAAATCTAAAACAGATAGAATCAGAAGAAAATCGGCAGGAAGCACAGAAAACAGATAGCTGTCGGAAATATAAGGAAGATTTTATTCCTGTGCCGGAGGTTATTTTTGGCCACGTGAAAAAAGGACAGGAAATTCTCCTGGATGATGGGAAGATTCAGCTTGAGATTGCAGAGACAAAACAGGAAGTCCTAAGGTGCAGAGTGAATCGGGGCGGCTGCCTGCAGTCCAGAAAAAGTATTGCGCTGCCAGGAATTTCCCTAGAATTGCCAGTCTTAACAGAAAGTGATAAGAGAAATATTCGGGCGGCCAAGTCTCATGGCGTTACTGGAGTGATGCTGCCCTTTGTGCGAAACAGCAAAGATCTGATAAAATTAAAACAGGAATTAAGAAAAGCGGAGGCAGAAGAGTTAGAGATTTTTGCAAAGATAGAAAATATGGAAGGAGTGGAGCATTTGGAAGAACTGTTTCCCTATGCAGATCAGATCGTGATTGCAAGAGGAGATTTAGGAAACAGTATGCCCCTGTGGGAACTGCCCCTGGTACAGGCAGAAATTGCTAGGAAGTGCCGCCAGGCAAAGATGCCTTTTATGGTGGTAACCCAGATGCTGGCTTCTATGGAGACCCATCCAGTTCCCACCAGGGCTGAGGTGTCAGATATTTTCCGGGCAGTGGCGGAGGGAGCCGCCAGTGTGATGGTGACAGGAGAAACTGCAGTGGGAAAATATCCAACTCAGGTGATGGAGTACCTTGTAAAGACAGTGGAAGCCGGGGAAGGGTATCTTGCACTGCATTCATCCAGTTGAAAAATACCGTAGACTTCGATTGAGTTTATAGCCCTTCCCATCTTCCGCTTGCGCCGCAGGGAAGGATCAGGCCGTTAGAGGACACAGGAAGACCGATTTCCTGAGCCTCTATCCGGCCTTTTTTGTTGTTTAATTCTGTACCCAGCATATAAGTAAGCACCGCAGGCTGCAGCCCTGTGGTGTAGGAATTGATCAGAAAGAATAAGGGATGTTCTGATAAAAGCTGAGCGCACAATTTTACCAGCGGATAGACGGCGTCCTCAATCTTCCAGATCTCGCCTTTTGGCCCCCTTCCATAAGAAGGAGGGTCCATGATAACAGCGTCATAGCGGTTGCCCCGCCGGAGTTCCCGCTCTACAAATTTGACACAGTCGTCTACGATCCAGCGGATAGGAGCGTCTGCCAGACCGGAGGCAATGGCGTTTTCCTTAGCCCAGGTGACCATTCCCTTAGAGGCGTCCACATGAGTAACGCTGGCTCCGGCAGAGGCGGCCGCAAGGGTAGCGCCGCCAGTGTAGGCAAAGAGGTTTAAGACCTTCACAGGGCGGCCCGCAGTTCGAATTTTAGGGCCGAACCAGTCCCAGTTTACTGCCTGCTCTGGGAATAATCCCGTATGTTTAAAACGAAAAGGTTTTAGATGGAAAGTAAGACTGCCATAGTGCAGATCCCATTGCTGGGGCAGATCAAAAAACTCCCATTCGCCGCCGCCTTTTTTGCTGCGGTGGTAATGGCCATTTCGCTGCTTCCATCCTTTATGGGTCTTAGGGGTATCCCAGATCACCTGAGGATCTGGCCTGACCAGAATATAATCTGCCCAGCGCTCTAATTTCTCACCGCTGGAGCAGTCAATGACTTCATAATCTTTCCAATTATCTGCAATCCACATTTGTGTTTCCTTTCTATTACAATATATTTATGGTTAATATCCCTTACAGCCAATAAGGAATGCTCCATCTCAATTACCCTATTTTTTATAGTAGTATAGCCGATTTAAAGAAAAGTGGCAACTGCTTCTCTTGCAAAGTAGAAAAGAATTCCGTATAATAATGCAAGGATCGAAAGACAAAAAATATAATTGGAGGAAATTATGATTAATGATATACACATCGGACCCGTTACCCTGCATATGTATGGGGTGATGATAGCTATCGGCTACTTGAGCGCGTTTCTAATCAGTGAGAAACGTGCAAAAAAACAAGGGTTAGACCCAGATATTCTCTTTGGCATTTTCTGGTGCGCTGTGATCGGCGGCGCTGTGGGAAGCAAAATTCTTTACTATACTGTCAGTATCAAAGATATTTTAAGAGACCCTTCCATTCTTTTGAACTTTCAAAATGGGTGGGTGGTATATGGCGGAATTATTGGCGGAGTTTTGGCAGGATGGGGATACTGCCATTATAAAAAGGCCGATTTCCTGGCTTATCTGGATCTGGTGCTTCCGGCTGTGGCTTTTGCCCAGGGCTGCGGACGGATCGGATGCTTTTTTGCAGGGTGCTGTTATGGAAGAGAGACAGATTCGGCTTTGAGTATCCAGTACTGGCAGTCAAATTATGCGCCCAACGGAGTGAAATTGATCCCCACTCAGATCTATTCCAGTATCGGGGATTTTGCCATCGCATTTCTTTTGATGGCATATGCCAAGAGAAAGCCGAAAAAAGGAAAAGTGGCGGCAGGATATTGTATTCTTTATAGTATTGGAAGATTTGGAATTGAGATGCTTCGAAATGATTATCGGGGAGCCTTTGGATTCCTGTCCACATCACAGTTAATTTCTATTTTTATTTTGATACTTGGAATTGGAATGTTTCTGTGGGCTGGAAAACATTTGGAAGGAAATGAATAGAAATGGACAAAGATTTAACAAAAGGCTCCGTTATGGGATCTATGTTTCGCTTTGCGGTGCCTATGATTCTGGGAAATCTGCTGCAGCAATGTTATAATGTGGCAGATACTTTGATTGTGGGAAAGTTTTTAGGAAGTAATGCGCTGGCGGCAGTGGGGTCGTCTTTCACGCTGATGACTTTTTTGACCTCTATTCTGCTGGGGCTCTGTATGGGAAGCGGAGCGGTGTTTTCTATTCGATTTGGACAGAAGGATGTGTCTGGTCTGCAGGAAAGCATTTGCGCTTCTTTTGTTTTGATCGGAGGATTGACAATTCTGTTAAATATTCTGGCCTTTCTGTGTCTGGATGGGATTCGTGTTTTTCTGCAGGTGCCTGGGGAAGTTTGGGGATTGATGCGGGAATATCTTTTTGTGATTTTCTGCGGCATCACAGCCTCATTTTTCTACAACTATTTTGCGGCTTTTTTACGGGCGGTGGGAAATTCTGTGATACCCTTGGTATTTCTGGCAGTGTCTGCTGTTTTGAATATCATACTGGATCTGTGGTTTGTGCTGGGACTGAAGCAAGGAACGGCTGGAGCGGCAATGGCTACAGTGATTGCCCAGTATGTTTCTGGAATCGGAATTGCAGTATATGCATTGCTTCGATGTGAGCAATTTCAAAATATTCGAAAGTACTGGAGGGTCCGCTGGTCTTGTATGAAAGAGATTATGGGATTTTCCATCTTAACCTGTATCCAGCAGTCGGTGATGAATCTGGGAATTCTCATGGTGCAAGGACTGGTCAACAGTTTTGGACCGGCCATTATGGCGGCTTTTGCGGCAGCGGTAAAAATAGATGCTTTTGCCTATATGCCGGTACAGGATTTTGGAAACGCATTTTCTACCTTTATTGCACAAAATTATGGGGCCAAAGAGGAAGAGCGGATCCGCAAAGGATTGAAGGGAGCAGTGGCTGCTTCTATGTTGTTTTGTATTGTGATTTCTCTGGCAGTCTGTATGTTTGCTCAGCCGCTGATGGGATTGTTTGTGGACAGCAGTGAGACTGTGATTATCAGAGAAGGGGTGCGCTACCTGCGGATTGAAGGAGTGTTCTACTGTGGAATCGGATGTCTCTTTTTGCTGTATGGTCTTTACCGGGCTTTGGGACGGCCGGGAATGTCCGTGGTGCTTACGGTAATCTCACTGGGAACCAGAGTGCTGCTGGCCTATGTGCTCTCGGCAATACCGGTGATTGGAGTGGCCGGAATCTGGTGGTCTATTCCTATTGGATGGTTTTTGGCTGATATAACAGGGCTTATATATTATAGGAAGAAAAAACAAGAATTGCTTTTTTTAAAATAATATTCTGCCGATATATTTTTTAAAGAAATTATCGGGAGGAATGAGCATGAATCTAAATCTGATAAGTCCAGGAACTGAAAATATAAGGAAGAAGAAGGGTGACCTGGTAGTAGACATCAGCCAGGTGATGAGAAATCTTACAGGGTCAGAAGTAAAGGAAAATAAAAAATCTGTGCTGCAGAAATTATTAGAGCCGAAAGAAATAGATGACAGTGAAAAGAAGGCCCGGAAAGCAGTGCGGATAGCCAAAAAGATTGCCAGAGGAGAGCCGGTGACGCCGGAAGAGATACAATTGCTGCGTCAGGTAGATCCCAAACTTGCTCAGATGGCAGAGCTTGCCAGAAAGGAAGGAGAGCGGATCAAACATGCATTGCAGCAGGCCTCTTCCAAGGAAGAGCAGCAGAATATTGTACAGCAGGCTTACCAGCAGGTCTCAGAAGTAAGCGAGAAAAATCCTCAGTTTGGAATGTTGTTGGGAGAGGCGGTAAAAGCGGCCATTCAGGAGGCTAAGGAAGAACCGAAAGCAATGGGAAATGATCAGCCTTGGCAGGAGGGAGAGGCGTCAGAACCAGCAGGGATTCTCCAGACGAATTCCCCTGTGGAGGAAGAAGACAGAGAATCAGAACACAGGATGGAAGAAAAACAGGAAGAGATTTTAGAGCAGTTTTATAAAGAAGAATGGATGTCAATGTTAGATTGTAAAGGGTAGAATCCTTCTGGCAGCATTGACAGGGAAAGAAGGGCTTTATGAAAATTGGAGACTTGTTAATTTATATTAAGAGGTTTTCGTATCAGTATTATGGAAGCGGATATTGATTCTGCAGTGGATGAAAAACCATGGCAAAAGAGACCCTTGAATGGATCAGCGGATAAATGATTTCCCTTTTTACATGCAAAAGGCACATGGTGTACATTTCTATTCCATGTGCCTTTGCGCTATTAATTTGTTTCAATAAACTTACAGTTATTTCTCAAAATCTAACTGTACCAATTTCTTTTTATCAGGCAACATATGTTCCGCCGTTTTGATGATATGATAGCCAATTTCAAGCATTATCTTTTCTAACATATGTGCTTCTATTTGATGATGTACGTTTTCCAGTTTGTCAAACACATGCAAATATGGCGAATTTGATACCCAATGATCCGCTGTATTGATTTGAATCATACATGAAACATATTTTGGATTTGTTTGTTGGATTACTTCTTGGAAACATTCATAGCCAATATATTCGATCAGAAGATTTGCAATTACCATGTCTGTTTTTGGCAGCTTATCGCTTTCATTCATCAAATTAATACATATACATTCTAAAATCTCATCTAAATGGGAATATCTATCAATAACTTCTTTCAAATAAGCAGAATTGACGTCTACCCCATATACTCTTTTAAATTTATCTTTTGGAATATGTTCAAGACCATTACCGCCTGCGATACCCAATATCATTATATTTGAAACAGGATAATCGTTAAATTGAGCTTTCATCATTTCGTTCATAGCCTGCAGCTGCTTAACAGAATCAAGTTTCATGTGATTTTCATAATCGGTTAAAGAAATTTCTTCCCAGGGATTTTTCATTTGATTTTCCCAGCTTTCCGTTTGTATTTCTAACAGAATACCACAATCGCACTTATATTTCCACTCATTGTCTTATTCGATTTTGTCCTGCACCTTTTGGGGCAGTTCTTTATATTGAACTTCCTCCCATTTGTGAACACCAGAAAATTTTACCTCTAAGGATATGTAAGCCCCTTCCTTAAGTTTTCGAGAAGTTTTAAAGACCAGCTCCCGCTTTTTTCCCTTTTTGTTATAGCAGTCTAAAGTGTACTCGTATTTCATCTCGTCGTTCGAAGATAATTTTTCCATTCTGCTGTTATCGACCTTCCCATAGAAAAACTCGTCATAGTTTTCCATGTAGTACAGGCCTCCTGCGAAACATACGCCCAGAATTAATACGGTTATGATAGCTGCAAATAATTTTCCTTTCATAAATGATTAGTCTCCTTTCACTTGATTTGTAATTATTGTAGAGGAAGCACAGTTTTGCTTCCATAGATATGGCTTACATTTTTCCCTCTATCCTTACAATTTTGCAAGGTTAGAAGAAGACGGGAGACTACAAGCCCAGAGCGAAGCTCAAAGCTCTACGAGCTTTGAGCTCGCTGGCTGTCGCCCAATAAAAAAAGATAACCATAACTTTCGGAAAATAAATTTTCCTCCGGTTATGGTTACCTTTTTTTGCTGGGCTTGTAGCTTTTCCGAAAAAAACTCTTGATTTTTGGGGAGTTTTGCTTTATAATGATACCTGCTGTGGCATGATAGCGATGAAGCGTGAGGTTGCTGCCGGTAATGGCAGGTTTTCCGTGGAGCGAATGTCAAGTTAGGAAACTGGCGACAAGTCACTGTATCACAACCAGGAATCTGCAGGAAAGCAGAACGTCGTGTGTAACGGTTATGACACACACGGAGAAGTGTACAGTCACCGCTTGTCGTACTGAGGTAAAGTGCGAAAAGGAGGCGACTTTTTTTATGGCAAGTCAAGTAATGAGAATCACACTGAAGGCATATGACCATCAGTTAGTGGATGCATCTG
>JAAWBG010000045.1 GCA_022792535.1 Lachnospiraceae bacterium | reverse complement strand
GACGACTTCGCAAAACAGCTTAAAGTGTATAACCGCAGGGATTACAATAACTTTCCCATGCGGCCGCTTGGGTGGAAAACACCTAATGAAGTGTTAAAGAATTATCTGCGGTCAGTGTAACACATGTTTGACAAACCTACATTTGCAAAGATTTCTTTCATCAATCGTAATTGTTTGTTACCATCATAATACCTGTTCCCGTAATGTCTTTCTCACTTTTTTCCGAGTAATCTCTACAAGGTTCAGCTTTGTCATATCTACTACCTGAACAGGGACACTGTCAGTATGGACTGCATCGCGCAGTGACTGCATCAACATTTCTTGCGACTGACTGGACTTCATGTCAATAAAGTCAACGATAATGATTCCAGAAAGATTGCGGAGCCGAAGCTGACGGGCCACTTCTTTTGCAGCTTCCAGATTAATTTTAAGGTAATGTTCCTGTACCTGTTTATTTGCTACGCTTTTTCCTGAATTTACATCAATCACAGTCAATGCTTCTGTAGGCTGGATCATCAGATATCCTCCAGACTTTAACCAGACTTTTTCCTGAAGAGCTTCCTGAAGATGAAAGTTTAAACGGTAAGCTTGATCTAAAGGGAAGGCGTTATCCTCATAAAAGATAAGCTTTTTGCTGTCTTTGGGCTGAAATTCCATCAGATATTCCTGAATATGCTCAAAAAGTTCTAGATCATCTGTAATAACGGCATCAAGCTGCGATTGATTTACATTTTGAAGTGTCTGAAGATATTCTGGAATGCTTTTTTTCAAACAGGAAAAAACTGTGCGGTACGGTGCAGTCTCCTTAAGATGAAGATATTCCTGTTTCAACTGATCATATTCTGCTAAAATTTCTTCTTTTGAGGCGGAAGCTGCATTTGTCCTCACAACAATACCAAATTCTTTGTTTGTATCAAAAATCAATTCTTGTTTTAATTCTTCTCTCTTTGCAGCATCCATCTTTCTGGAGATTCCGATATAGGTATTTTCGCTGGTCAGCACTAAATATTTTCCAGTTAAGTTTAGATTTGTAGTTACTTTCGGCGGCTTTGATTTACTGCTTTCCTGGGCAATCTGCACGACCACTTCATCTCCCTGAACCAATTTTGGACTGTTTATCTTTTTTACAAACAGCGGATGTTTCATTTCCTCTAAAGGATAATAGCAGGGGATTCCTGGTGCAATCTCTATAAAAGCGGCATTCAAGTTTTTTACAATATTTTTTACCCTTCCCACATAGATATTGCCTAAAATACTCTGTTGTCCGGCAGGTTCCAGGTTAACTTCAAGCAATGTCTGATCCTGGTACAGCGCAGTTGCAATGTAAATCTGGTTCTTTCGATTTAATTTTGTAATCAATAATTTATTTTTCATATTATATTCCTTATATCCCCTATATTCCCTTATTCTGTCATTGTTTTTTCGAGCCGGCAGATCTGGGAATCATCAGGAATATCCCTGCCCAAAGCCCCCAAAGGTAAAAATTCAGGAAATCTTTTTCCTTCTTGTTTCCAGACTTTTTTCAGATGATTCAAATATTTTTGATAGGATTCTCGTTCCTTTTCCCCTTTTACTGGAATCTCATCTAATTTTGCATAAACCTCCAGACGGTGGATCTGAAAATGAAGGGGATCGTATGGTATTCCGCAAAATTGGCAAAATGATTCTAATACCAGCTCCGGCTTAATATTCTCACCGCTTCCTGCTGACAATTTTAAAAACAATCCTCTTCGAGAAAAGGAATCTTCTATGGCTTTCATCTCATAGATGAGAGGCTTCAAGTCTAGTTCACGCTGGCTCTTTTTGGTCTGTTTCGTGATCAGGATTTCCTTAGAGTTTTTGTAAAAGTCTTGTACTTTTTCTGAAAGTTCCTGAAGTTCCCCAAAGATAGACGTATACTCTGGTTTTTCATAGATAAAATAGTCGGCTGCCGCCACCAGAGACATAGAGGTTTTCGCTGTATCCGGCAATTTTTTATATTCTAAAATGAAAACTCCCTCTGCCATCACTTGATTTAGGGCTTCTATGGACTTTTGACTGGATTGGGAAGAATTTACTGTAATATCAAAATATTCTCCATCACTGGTAACCCCGACGCCTAAAGGGGCTGCAAAAGACATAATTTGATGGGGACTGTAGCCTTCTGAATAGGCAATATCAATGCCTGCCCGTCGAATTGCCTTTTGAAAGTAGCGCATCATATCCAGATGTCCAATAAATTTCATAACGCCGTATTTTTGAAACTTAATTCTGATGTTCAAGGCAGACACCTCCTTTGAAAGATGCAGCTCCGCAGCCATTACACTGCTGCCTGCAATTTAAAGTTATTTCCTCTCTCTGGGCACGTTCCCACTCTCTTTTTAAGAATTCTTTGGAAACGCCGCAGTCAATAAAATCCCAGGGAAGGATCTCGTCAGTGTCTCTGGTGCGCAGATTATAAAAATCAATGGAAACGCCGCAGTCCAAAAAGGCTTCCATCCACTTTTGATTGTCAAAAAATTCACTCCAAGAATCAAAGATACATCCCTTTTCATAGGCTTTTTGAAGTACTTGTCCTACTCTGCGGTCTCCTCTGGCAAATACGCCCTCTAGAACGGTAACGTCAGCTTCATGCCAGTTATACTTTAAGCTCTTACGGTTTAACTGCTCTTTCATCTCCTCATTGACTATCCTAGCTCTTGACAGATATTCGTCTTTTTCAAACATAGACGCCCATTGAAAAGGGGTGAAAGGTTTCGGAACAAAGAAGGAGGTGCTGATGGTAATCTGACATTTTCCATTTCTTTTATCTTTGGGGATTTCATAATAACGGCGGGCAATTTTATCTGCCAGCCGGGGAATTTCTTTTTGGTCTTCTTCCGTCTCGGTGGGAAGCCCTAACATAAAGTATAGCTTCACCTTCTGCCAGCCCCCCTCAAAGGCAAGGCCGGCTCCCTCTAAGATCACGTCTTCTGTCAGCCCTTTGTTAATCACATTTCTAAGGCGCTGAGAACCGGCTTCCGGCGCAAAAGTCAGACTGCTTTTTCGGATATCCTGAACTTTTTTCATGACTTCCAATGAAAAAGCGTCAATGCGGAGAGAAGGAAGGGAAATATTCACTCCCTGTTCTTTATTTTCAATCAGATCATTGAGCAGTTCTGGAAGCTGACTATAGTCGCTGGAACTTAAGGAACTCAGAGAAATCTCTTCGTGTCCGGTGTTTTTCAACATAGTATGGGCGCATTCCTTTAACATATCCACATTCCGCTCCCTGGTAGGACGATAGATCATTCCTGCCTGGCAGAATCGACATCCCCGAATACATCCCCGCTGAATTTCAAGAACCACTCGATCCTGGGTTGCTTTGATAAAAGGCACAAGAGGTTTTCTTGGATAGCATGTATGACTTAAGTCCATCTCAATCTCTTTTTTCACAGTTGCCGGAACGTCTTCATATTTGGGATGAAAGGAGGCGATCTGACCATTTTCCTGATAGGAAACTTCATAAAGAGAGGGAACATAGATTCCCGGCAATTTGCAGGCTGCCCGCAGGAACTCTTTCCGTCCGCCTCCTGCCGCTTGATTGGATTTGTACAATTCAAATAAATCTGGATAACGGGTTTCCCCCTCTCCAATGTAAAACAAATCAAAAAAATCTGCTAAGGGTTCTGGATTATAGGTACAGGGTCCTCCGCCGATTACAAGGGGATCTTCCTCGGTACGCTCTGCGGCCAGCATGGGAATCTGGCTCAGATCTAAAATTTGCAGAATGTTAGTATAACACATTTCATATTGTATGGTAATCCCCAGAAAATCCATGGATTTTACCGGGGACTGAGTTTCTAAGGTAAACAGCGGGATCTGTTTTTCTTTCATTAATTTATGCAGATCGCTCCAGGGAGAATACACCCGTTCACAGTAGACATCCTGCCTCTGATTAAACATATCATAGAGAATCTGGATGCCCAGATGAGACATTCCTATTTCATATACATCTGGAAAGCACATAGCAAAGCGGATGTCCACTTCATCGGGATTTTTTTTGATACTGTTAATTTCATTACCGATATAGCGGGCAGGCTTCTCAATTTTTAGTAATATTTCATCGCTTAAGGCTAATTTTCTCATAAGTTTCCTTTCAAGTTCTATGTAGAGTATCAATCATTCCTCTGTCTTCTTTTCTAACAGCTGCTTCCATTTTTCTAAAGGCAGCGGGTTCCACTCAATCTGTTTGTACAGATCTTTTGTCTGATAATGGGCGACACGAATCTGTTCTTTATCGCAATATACAAAGGCCGCAAACAATAAAATGGCAATCAGAGTGCGGATTCCCAAACTGGAATATTTGAGTTCCCCTTCCCTCTCTTCCTCGAAGGAGGATTTACTTCTTCTGTCTCCATATTTTAGTTCTCTCTCTTCTCTCGGATAAAAAGATTCTCGAATCCGGTTGACGTAATCTCTTCGCTCTGCAACAGTTTCTTCTAATGGTCTGATCATAGACTTCACCTGAAAACTTCTTTTTTATATTTTAGTACCTGTATCAGAAAAAAATACATGTCAGCCGCAATTTTAATTTAAAAATCAAACAGAGATAATTGATTAGATTCTGGCAGATTTCCTAAAATCCCCAGATCGTCCATCAGGTCAATCACTGTTTTTGATACTTTTGTCCGCTGTCGAAAATCGTCTTTAGACAAAAAAGGACCGTCTTTGGCCGCTTCCACCACTGCCTCTGCAGCCTTATCTCCCAACCCTTCTATACTGTCTAAGGAAGGCATCAATTTTCCATCTATAATCTGAAAAGCGTGGGCCTTTGCCTCAAAAAGGTCTAATGGAACAAATTCAAAACCTCTGGCATACATTTCCTGCACAATTTTCATATCTTTTACGGTATCTTGTTCCTTTTTTGACAGAGAATCTTTTCTGCGCTCATAATCTGCCATAAAGTAATCCAGCTTCTCCCTGCCCTGGCACATCAATTCATAACTGAAAGAGGTGGCGCGGATACTGAAAAATGCTGCGTAATAAGCCAGAGGATAAAAAATCTTACAGTAAGCGATCCTCCATGCCATCATAACATAAGCTGCGGCATGGGCTTTCGGGAACATATATTTGATTTTTTTACAGGACCAGATATACCAATCCGGAACCTTGTGCTCTGTCATAACTGTTTCCCATTCCGGCTTCAGTCCTTTGCCCTTCCGAACGCTTTCCATAATGGTAAAGGACAGCTCGCTTTCGATTCCCATTCCAATCAGGTAAGTCATAATATCATCGCGGGTACAGATTGCAGTGGAAATGGTGGCCTTTCCTTCCTGAATCAAGGTCTGAGCGTTTCCAAGCCATACATCTGTTCCATGGGAAAGACCGGAAATACGAACCAAATCGGAAAAGGACTGGGGATTGGTGTCAATCAGCATCTGAATCACAAATTCTGTGCCGAATTCTGGGATTCCAAGAGATCCCAGTTTACAGCCGCCAATCTCTTCCGGCGTAATGCCAAGGGCTTTCGTGCTCTGAAACAGCGACATGACATCTTTGTCGTCCAGTGGGATCTTTCGGGCGTCAATACCAGTCAAATCTTCCAGCATACGAATCATGGTGGGATCGTCGTGTCCGAGAATATCAAGTTTTAAAAGATTGTGGTCAATGGAATGATAATCAAAGTGGGTGGTTATGATATCCGTAGACATATCATTGGCCGGATGCTGAATCGGCGTAAAGGAGTGAATTTCTTCCCCTAAGGGAAGAACGATAATTCCTCCGGGATGCTGGCCGGTGGTCCGGCGGATTCCCACGCAGCCCTCCACAATACGGGAAATTTCACAGGTACGCTTCCGTACGCCTCGTTCTTCATAATAGTTTTTGATATATCCGAAAGCAGTTTTATCTGCCAGGGTACCGATCGTTCCGGCTCGGAAAGTTTGTCCGTAACCAAAGATCACCTCACAGTAGGCGTGCGCCTTACTCTGATACTCC
Organism: Lachnospiraceae bacterium; assembly: GCA_022792535.1. Lineage (GTDB taxonomy): Bacteria > Bacillota > Clostridia > Lachnospirales > Lachnospiraceae > Petralouisia. The sequence goes on along the minus strand of JAAWBG010000045.1, from coordinate 23,847 downwards.
CCGGAGAAATTCAGGTCAATATCTGGTTCCTTGTTTCCTTTAAATCCTAAAAAGGTCTCAAAGGGAATATCAAATCCTTCTTTTTTCAGCATTTCTCCGCAGACAGGACAAGGTTTATCTGGCATATCACATCCGGCGCGTCCTGCATAAGATTTGACTTCTTCCGAGTCAAAATCACTGTAATGACAGTTGGCGCAATAGTAATGAGGAGACAAAGGGTTTACCTCTGTGATTCCAGACATAGTGGCTACAAAAGAAGAGCCGACAGAACCGCGGGAGCCTACCAGATAGCCGTCTTCGTTAGACTTCCACACCAATTTCTGGGCAATAATATACATCACAGCATACCCGTTAGAAATAATGGAATTCAGTTCTCGTTCTAACCGTTCCTGAACAATCCCAGGCAGATTTTCTCCATAAATTTCATGGGCTTTGTTGTAACAGATATCCCGCAGCATCTGATCCGAATTCTCAATGACCGGCGGACATTTATCCGGCCGCACTGGCGAGATCTTTTCACACATATCTGCAATTTTATTGGGATTGGTGATCACCACCTCTTCTGCTTTTTCACTGCCCAGGTAATCGAATTCTGCCAGCATTTCTTCCGTGGTACGCAGAAAAAGCGGCGCCTGATCATCTGCATCCTTAAATCCTTTACCTGCCATGATGATCCTGCGGTAGACCTCGTCTTCCGGGTCCAGAAAATGTACGTCGCAGGTAGCCACCACCGGTTTATGAAATTCTTCTCCCAGTTTCACGATTCTGCGATTGATATTTTTCAGCTCTTCTTGGGATGATACCATGGGACTGTCTCCCCGCAGCATAAATTCATTATTTCCCAAGGGCTGAATCTCCAGATAATCATAAAAACGTACCAGCCTGGCAATTTCTTCCTCGGAATTTTCCCGCAGGATTGCCTGATATAATTCTCCCGCTTCACAGGCAGAGCCGATTAGCAGTCCTTCCCGGTGTTTTACAAACTCGCTTTTGGGAATCCGAGGCTGCCGGTGAAAATAGGTCAGGTGGGCGTCCGATACCAGGCGGTACAGATTGATCCTTCCCGTATCATTTGTTGCCAAAATGATGGCATGATGGCTGGGCAGCTTTTTGATATTCTCCACGGAGGTAGTTCCAATCTCATTCACTTCCTCTAAAGTATCAATTCCGCGTTCTTTTAACATTTCGATAAATTTTACAAATATTTCTGCTGTACAGGCCGCATCATCCACTGCCCTGTGATGGTTTTCCAAAGAGATCTTCAATGCTTTTGCCACCGTATCCAACTTAAAACGATTGAGCTGAGGCAGCAGAACACGGGCCAGGGCCACCGTATCAATCACAGTATATTCACAGGGAAGATTTTGCCGCTCACAATTTTTGCTGATAAAACTCATATCAAATCCCGCATTGTGGGCCACCATAATAGCACCTTTACAGAACTCCAAAAACTCTGGCAGCACCTTTTCAATCACCGGCGCTTCCAATACCATATCATCCCGGATTCCTGTCAATTCCTCAATCTTAAAAGGAATCGGCACCTGAGGATTCACGAATGTAGAAAAACGGTCGATCACCTTTCCATCCGTCACTTTCACTGCGCCGATCTCTATAATTCGATTGTTTAAGGGGGAAAAACCTGTGGTCTCTAAATCAAATACCACATAGGTATCTTCCAGCCTCTGTCCGTTGGGATTCTCAATGATTTGTTTTAAATCATCTACCAGATAGGCTTCCACTCCGTAGAGAATCTTGAAATCATCTTCTGGAGAAACTGCATGATTGGCGTCTGGGAAAGACTGTACATCTCCGTGGTCTGTGATGGCAATGGCTTTATGCCCCCATTTCATGGCCCGTTTGATGATATCTTTGACCTCTGAAACCCCGTCCATATCGCTCATCTTGGTATGACAATGAAGCTCCACACGTTTTTCAGGGCTGGTATCCATACGGGATGTGGTAAAATCTGCTGTTTTTTTCATGCCTGTCACAGAGCCAATGGTAAGCTCCCCGTCGAACCGGTCTATGGTGGTGATTCCTTTGATCTTTAAAAAAGCTCCCTTTTTTACCTGGGACACAATGTCTGGCACAAATTCATTTCTGGAAAACATTTTCACCATGATGGTATCTGTGAAATCCGTAATAGAAAACATGATAATTGTCTTTTCGTTTCGGATCTCTCTGGTCTCCAGGCTTAAAATCTTACCTCTGATCACCACTTCGCCGATCTCACCGTCAATCTGTTCAATGGGAATCGGATCTTCTTCAAAATCCCGTCCGTATACCACATCTGGATGATCTGATTTCTTAAAGTTTCCGCCGGAAAAGGATTTTTTGGAAAAACCATTGGAAGAGACTTTCTTTTCCGCAGGCTTTTTTAATTCGGCAGGCCCTTTGTCTGTCTTTTTGTTAAGTTTAGATGAGGTACTGACTTCAGAATCCACAGAAAAGGGCACTGTTTCTGAATGGATAATGCGCTGTACCTCATTTTGAATCTGAATGTCGCTGTTTTTCTTATGTTTCTTTTCCACCGGTTCTATGTAATCCACCTGGATATCCACATTCATGCCGCACCGTTCACAGATGATCTTTTCCAAAATCTCTGTGATTTCCTGGGCTTTCTGTCTTGCAATGACAGAATCTTCAAACACCAGATGCATTTTATGATCTTCCGGAAAATCAATCTGAGCCATGCGGAGCACATTGTATTCTAAGAGACTGTAAGCCCGAAATTCCTCTAAAATGCTGTCTTTGTAAATATCCATCAGCTTTCTTGGATTATATTGTTCCGAAAGATGAAATTTTTCAATAATCTTTACAGACACCTTATGATGGGAAAAAAGCTGTTTTCGGATATCTGATTCCAGGCGGTAGATATTAGACTTTTTAATCAGCCTGGAACTTAAAAGATAGACTCTAAGATGATTTTGGCGATGATTGGTGGATACCTTTGTCACCTCCACTTCCGTCATCAGCTTTTCCATCTCTGCCGGAACTTTCAAATCTGGAAATACATCAAAAAACAGCTTACTCATATCTTTATTCACTCCAATGCAGCAATTCATATCGAAGAGCCTCAAGAAGCTCTTCTTCCTTTACTTTTTTATAGATTTCACCATGTTTGATAATCAAACCTTCTCCTACGCCTCCGGCAATTCCGATATCGGCTTCTTTTGCCTCTCCCGGCCCGTTGACCACGCAGCCCATCACGGCAACTTTTAGGTTGAGCGGAATATCCCTTACCATATCTTCTACCTGATTTGCAAGGCCGATCAAATCAATCTGGGTTCTTCCGCAGGTGGGGCAGGATACCACTTCAATTCCTTCTTTTCTGAGACCTAAGGTTCTTAAAATCATCTTTGCCGACTTGATCTCCTCAATGGGATCCCCCGTGAGGGATACACGAATGGTATCGCCGATTCCCTGACTTAAAATCAAGCCAAGGCCGATGGCTGATTTGATATTACCGCTGGTGATGGTCCCTGATTCCGTAATTCCCACATGCAAGGGATAATCCGTCTGCTCTGCAATCAATGTATGAGCATGAACACACATCAGCACATCCGAAGATTTGATACTGATTACAAGATTGTCATATCCCATCTCTTCTATCATATGAACTTTGTCCATGGCGCTTTCCACTAAGCCCTCTGCCGTCACACCCTGATATTTTTCCACCAGTTCTTTTTCCAGAGAACCGCTGTTGACTCCCACACGAATGGGAATCTTTCTCTCTTTTGCCACATTAATCACCGCCTGAATCTTTTCCCTGGACCCAATATTCCCAGGATTGATACGGATCTTATCTGCGCCATGTTCCATAGCGGCAATGGCCAGGCGGTAATCAAAATGGATATCTGCCACCAGAGGAATGGTAATTCCCTTTTTAATCTCCGCTAAAGCCTCTGCCGCCTCCATGGTGGGCACCGCGCAGCGGATAATCTCGCACCCTGCGTCTGTCAGCTGCTGAATCTGGCAGATTGTACTTTTGACATCCTCAGTCTGCGTATTTGTCATAGACTGAATTCGAATCGGATTAGGGCTTCCAATCACTTGACTGCCGATTTTTATTTCTCTCGTCTTCTTTCGAATTATCTGCTCATTCATGAGTTCATGCTCCTTATCTACCAGTTAAAAAATATTTCTTATATCGTTAAACATGACAAAGATCATCAGAGCCATCAAGGCCACCAATCCCACAAAGTGCACCATGCCTTCCTTTTCCGGAGCAATTTTCTTTCTCCGCACTGCTTCAATCAATAGAAAGACCAGTCTTCCTCCATCCAGTGCAGGCAGAGGAAGGAGATTCATAATTCCAAGGTTTGCTGACAGGAAAATGGAAAAATTTATCATACTTAAAACTGCCATTCCAGTTCCGCCGTTGCTCTGATTGTTATCATAAGTATCCCCCATCATTTTTACCAGTCCTACCGGCCCAGACAGATTCTTCAATCCTACCTGTCCTGTGACAAGCAGACGAAGACTTTCTACTGTACTCCAAATCCAATAACGGACTTCATAAAAACTGCTTGTAATGGTCTGAAATACAGTACCCTTTTCCCTGGAAAGACGGCCGCTGAGACCGATTAATTCCCGGCCGGATTCTTCCTCCAGCTTTGGGGACAGCTTAACTTTATAGCGTTCTCCCTCCCGTTGGTATACAATTGTAACATCTTCTCCCGAATGAAAGAGAGAGTATTGGCTTACTTCCCGATAAAAATGGGTACGGTGTCCATTCATGGAAATGATCTCATCCCCAGCCTGCAGTCCCGCTTCCTCTGCTGGAAATCCCTCCATAACGCCAGACAGTACCGGGCGGTCATATCCTATCATTCCTATGACAATCAAAGCAAAAATCCAGGCCATAATAAAGTTAAACAGGGGACCGGCAATTACCACGCTGATCCGCGCCCAGACAGATTTGCTGTTAAAAGCTCTTTCGTCTTTGCTCTCTCCGTCCTCCCCTTCCATCATGCATGCGCCGCCGAAAGGAAGAAGTTTCAGAGAATATTTCGTCTCCCCTTTGGTAAATCCAACCAAAGTAGGGCCCATACCCAGACAAAACTCATTGACCCGGATACCGTTTAATTTGGCAAAAAGAAAATGACCCAATTCATGAAACAAGATAATAATACTGAAAATAATAATTGCAATTATAATATTCAAAACTACCACCTGCTCTCTATCAATTCATACACTTCTGTTTCCGTCTGCAAAATCTCTTCCACACTGGGACTTTTCACAAACCGGCATTGCTCCATACACATCTCTATCATCTCTGGGATTTCCAGGAAAGTAATTTTTCTATCCAAAAACAGCGCCACTGCTTTTTCATTTGCCGCATTGTAGACGGTGGGAATATTTCCCCCTTTTCTCATAGCCTCAAAAGCCAGTTTCAATCCTGTAAAGGTTTCTGGATCAGGCTCTTCAAAGGTAAGATTAGAAAGTTGATAGAAATCCAGCCTTTTTCCAGATAATTTTCTACGTTCGGGATAATACAGCGCATATTGAATAGGCAGACGCATATCAGGGGTTCCCAATTGGGCGATAACAGCTCCGTCTTCGTATTCTACCATAGAATGAATAACGCTTTGTGGATGAACAACCACCTGAATCTGTTCTAATTCCACGTCAAAAAGCCATTTTGCCTCCATCACTTCCAACCCTTTATTCACCATAGTGGCGGAATCAATGGTAATCTTTCTGCCCATAGACCAGTTGGGATGTTTTAATGCATCTTCCACCTGAACCTGGGAAAGTTCTTCTTTCTTTCTCCCACGGAAGGGACCGCCGGAGGCAGTCAGCAGTATTTTTTTGATCTGGTTTTCCCTTTCTCCCTGCAGGGACTGAAAAATAGCGCTGTGTTCACTGTCCACAGGAAGGATGGGAACTCTGCGCTCTTTTGCCAAAGGCATAATGATATGCCCTGCAGTTACTAAGGTCTCCTTATTGGCCAATGCAATGGCTTTTCCTGCTTCAATGGCTGCAATAGTAGGACGTATGCCCAGCATTCCCACAATAGCTGTCACCAGCACTTCTGATTCTGGCAAAGCAGCAATTTCCAGCAGTCCTTCCATGCCAGATACAATTTTCACTGGCAGATCTTTTATCTTTTCCTTCAAATCCAAAGCATCCTTTTCTTCCCAGAGAGCCGCAATCTGAGGATGAAATTCCCGGATCTGAGCTTCCATAAGTTCTACGTTCCTTCCTGCCGCTAAAGCAGCAACTTTGAGATCTTTCTGTTCCCGGACAATCTCAAGAGTCTGTGTTCCAATGGAGCCAGTAGAACCCAATATTGCAATTTTTCTCATAAATCCACCTCTCATTTTCCTTTCACTTTCTTTTTCACTGTTTCAGTTCTTCTCAAAAATAATCCAGATATTTTGATGCCTGAATCAGGAAATCAAAAAAAGCGCCAGATAATAAATGATAGGAGCTGTAAAGATCACGCTGTCAAACCGGTCTAAAATTCCTCCATGTCCTGGAATCAAGGTGCCATAATCTTTAATCTCATAATTTCGTTTTATGGCAGAAGCTGCTAAATCCCCAATCATAGAGATCAACGCGCCAATGGCAGTGATCCCTGACAATAAAAAAATATGGGAACTGGAAAGATTCATCTGTTTCTGAAAAACAAAACCATATAGAATCGTCAAAAGAACTGTTCCAAGAATTCCCCCAACTGCTCCCTCAATAGATTTTTTGGGACTTAACTTGGGAGCCATTTTATGTTTTCCAATCAAAACTCCCACACAGTATGCACAAGTATCGCAGCCCCAGGAACACAGAAAAATCAGCCATACAATATAGGCGCCTGCCGGAAGCATTCTGGTCTGGTAGACACAGGAAAGCATAACAGATACATAAAACACACCGATAAATCCTGCGAATACTTGATCTGCTTTATATTTTGGAAAAGACAGTACATAGACTGCCATCAAAAGAATCAAAAGTCCCAGTACAAGTAATGTGATATCCGGCAAAAAAGAAATTCCCAGGTTCAGATAATAGAGAGCTGCCGCTCCATATCCCACAAATCCCAAAAGGGATCTTTCTATATGAAAAATGCGGTAAAGCTCATAGAGACCGATCATGGAAATAGCAGCCAACCCCAAAAGAAGTATATTTCCGCCGGTAATAATCAGCGCCAGCGCCCCAATCACCAATACGATCCCGCTCAACAATCGTGTCCTAAACACTTTCATTCCTCCTTTATTCCGCCAAAACGTCTCTCTCTATTATTATAGTCTTGAATAGCTTTTTCTAATTCCTTTTTTGTGAAATCCGGCCAGGGAACCTCTGTAAAATAGAGCTCACTGTAAGCAAGCTGCCAGAGCAGATAATTAGACAATCTCTGTTCTCCGCTTGTGCGGATCAAAAGATCCGGCGCTGGAATATCACTGGTGTCCAGATAGCTTTCAAATCTCTGTTCATCCAGCTCTTCTAAAGAAAATTTATCTTCTTTGTAATCCTTCAGCATCTTTTTCATTCCACGCAGCATTTCATCCCGGCTGCCATAATTGATGGCAATCTGAAAGTTCAACCCGTCCTGATCCTTTGAAAATTCCTCCAATCGAATGATGCTTTCCTGAATGTCCGGGTCCAGGGCAGAAGTATCTCCAATGATACGTACCCTCATATGATTTTTTTCGGCTGTTTTGATACAATTCTTCATATAGTTTCGCAGAAGCCTCATCAACGCATTGACTTCCTCCTTAGGACGACTCCAATTTTCCGTAGAAAAAGCATAAACTGTCAGATATTTAATTCCCATATTCCAGGCTTCCCGACAGATTGTCTCTACATTTTTGGCGCCCTGTGTATGGCCGTAATTTCTCGGCATTCCATGCTGTTTTGCCCATCTCCCATTTCCATCTAAAATAATCGCTACATGCTGGGGAATCTTCATAAGTACCTCCAATCCAAAAAGGGACAGACGCTGCCGCCATGCCCCTTTTATGCTCCGTACAGACACAGCCTAATCAGCCCAGTGTACTATACTGTAAGAATCTCTTTTGACTTTTCTTCCACTGCCTTATCTATTTTGGCAACATATTGATCTGTTAATTTCTGTACCTCTTCCTCTAACTGTTTGGTCTCGTCCTCAGAAATATCATTGGATTTGCCTGCTTTTTTCAAGGAATCATTTGCATCACGACGAATATTTCGGACCGCTACTTTTGCAGCTTCTCCTTTTTTCTTAACATCTTTTGCCAGCTCTTTTCTCCGTTCTTCCGTCAATTCTGGGAAAGACAGGCGGATCACTTTTCCATCATTGGTAGGGTTAATTCCCAGATCAGAAGTCAAAATCGCTTTTTCAATTTCACGGACCATACTTGCTTCCCATGGTTGAATCAAGATCATTCTTGGTTCCGGAACTGAAATATTTGCCACCTGCTGAAGTCCAGTAGGCGTTCCATAGTAGTCAACTCTCAATTTATCCAAAACATGCGGATTCGCACGTCCCGCACGGATAGAACCAAATTCTTCTAACAGATTATCAAAGGATTTCTGCATTTTATTATTGTATTGCTGTAATCTCTCATCCATATCAATACCTCCCGAATCGTCCCCACACAGGGTAGTCAATACACAACATGGCCCCGCTTGTTATGATACTGTAACTTTTGTACCGGAAAATTCTCCATTTAATGTTTTTACAATACTGTTTTCTTCATTTAAACTAAATACATACATAGGCATTTTATTTTCCAGACACATAATAGAAGCAGTCAAATCAACTACTGCCAATTTTCGATCAATCACTTCCTGAATTGAAATTTCATCAAATTTTACTGCGGAAGGATTCAGCTTCGGATCGCTGTCATAGACGCCGTCAATGGCTTTCGCCAAGAAAATTCCCTCTGCCTCAATCTCAACTGCCCGTAAAACAGTAGCTGTATCTGTGGAAAAATAAGGATGTCCTGTTCCTCCGGCAAAGAAACATACCATGCCCTTTGAAAAATATTTATTGGCTCTGTCTTTGGAAAATAATTTCGTAAAAGCTCCGCAGGTAAATGGCGTCAAGACCTGAGTTTTCATGCCAATGGAACGAAAAATTTCAGAGACATAGATACAATTCATCACAGTAGCCAGCATTCCAATCTGGTCAGCTTTGGTACGATCAATGGTCTCACTGGTTCTTCCACGCCAAAAATTACCGCCGCCGATTACAATACCTACTTCTGTTCCCTGATCTACAATCTGCTTTACCTGTTTTGCTACGACAGTAACAGTAGCCTCATCAAATCCTGTATGCTTTTCTCCGGCTAATGCCTCTCCGCTTAACTTTAATAATATTCTTTTCATCCGCTGCCTTCCTATTTCTTCTCAAAGAAAGTGTCCATATTCACATCGGCATAACACTGAGAACAGAAACCTTCGATAACTGCACCATTATTGATCTGTACAGAACGGGACTTAATATTTCCCATAACAACTGCAGAGGTATCTACCACAACAGGCCCCTGTACGTCAATATCTCCTTTGATCGCTCCTGCAATTACAGCAGAAGTTGCAGTAATATTTCCAACTACAACAGAACCTAATCCAATCTTAACGGTTCCTGTGGTAGAAATCTCTCCTTCTACATGTGCAGCGTCTGCAAAGAATTCAGAAGCCTCTGCATTTCCAACGATACTTCCTGTTACAGTCACTTTTCCATTGCAGCGAACATTTCCGTTAATCTTTCCTCTCAATTCAAAAGAACCAGTAGATTCCAGATCACCTTTCAAAGAAGTTCCTTCTGTGATCACGGTCACCTCGTCAGATATCTCATTGGACAAAATACCTGTCTCCGCCATCACCTCTGTCTTTGCTTCCTCTACCACCGGGGTTTCTTCATTCACCATATTTTCTTCATTTACAACATTTTCTTCCATAGCAGCTTCTGTATTCACAATTGTTTCCTCCTTATGCTGTGGTTCTTCCACAACTTTTTTCTCATTGTTTTCTTTTTGGCTTTCCTGAATTGCTTCCTGAATCGTTTCTTTTGGCTCCACAACAGGCTTTACAGCCTCAACAGGAACCTCGTCTTTCTTCTCTGTTCCGGCTGTCTCATCTACCTTTTCAAAAAGTCCTTCCAGTTTTTTCAGTTCAGACTGTACATCCACTTCCTGTTCCAAAGTATTTACAACCAGCTCAGGCTGTTTCGACTCTGCTGTTTTCATCTCTCCCTCTCCTGGAAGCAGTTCATTTACTGCCTGAGACAAATCATCTTTAAAATCTTTAAAAAAGCTCATATATGTACCTCCATAAATTGTTGTCTGTATCTTTCTGCTGCTCTCAAAATTAAATTAATCTACACTGTCCGCCGGTATCTGCTGTATCGGCGTTGTATTTTCATCAATTGGAAGCAGCTCTGCTCCCATTTCCTGCAATTGGTCAATCATAGGCCCCAGGGCTTCTACCGTAGAAGCTTTTGTAGAGGCATCATGCATCAACACGATGGACGTTTTGTATCTTCCCACATCGCTCATAACATTCTGCACCAGTTCGTCTGGTGTATACGCCTGACTAGTAGCATCTCCGCTGGCAACATTCCAATCATAATAAGTGATTTCTTTTTCATTCAGATAACGGATAAACTCTGCCATATCTGTATTGCTTACCTGATTGCTGCTTCCTCCTGGAAAACGCATAATCTCAGGGGTAACTCCAGTAACCTCGGCAAGATAAGACTGCAAATGCGCCACATCTTCTGAAAAGGCTTCTAGAGACTCATAAATTATACTGTATTTATGTGAAAAAGAGTGCATTCCCAGAGTATGCCCTTCTGCAACAATTCTCTGGTATAGTGCTTTTGAGGCATCATCTTCCTGTCCAATTACAAAAAAAGTCGCCTTGACATTTTTTTCTTTTAAAATGTCAAGAATCTTCTCTGTATTTTCACTTGGACCATCGTCAAAAGTAAGATATACTTTTTGTTTTTCTCCCTCTTCCAGAATATTATCCTGTTCCCCTGGCACAGTGCCTTCTGCTTCGGAGCCTGAAGATTTTGTACTCCCATCTGGAGAACCAGCGCTGTTTTGTTTCTGATTTTCCGCCACTTGTTCTACAGAAATCATAGATTCTGTAAGCTTGTCCAATCTTCCTTCTAACTGAAACATTCTTACCAAAAGAGTAACCATCAATATACTTGTTATCAAAATCCAGATTACCATTCCTGCAACAATTGATGATTTCATCTTTTGAATTCGTCTGCGTCTCAACTGCTGCTCACGTAATCCACTGGCTGAACGATCTTCCATGTATGGACCTCCCCAGTTTTTTAAGCATCGCTATAAGTTATTGTAACACATTTTTTTAAAATTACATTAAAAATATGAGAAAAAATAGTAGTATTTCTTCGCATATTTTTCTGAATTTTCCATCTTTTCAGAATATTATATATTTTTATCAGAAAATCCATCATTTATTCTTAATATAGAAATTATTTTCATAGGCAGGATTTTATAAAAAGGGAATTCTAATTTTCCTGAGAAATCAGCCATTTTTTCAAAATATTTGTCAATTGCCCAAAATCCAGCGGTTTGGCAAGGTGCGCATCCATGCCGGCTTCTTTAGACATCTGAATATCCTCGATAAAAGCATTGGCTGTCATGGCTATCACTGGGATTCTTACTGTTCGTTTTTTCTCTAATGCTCGTATGGAACGTGTGGCGTCGTACCCATTCATAACCGGCATTTGAATATCCATAAAGATCAGATCGTAGTATCCTTCCGGAGCAGAAGATACTAATTCTACCGCTTCCTTTCCATTTTCAGCTGTGTCGATGGAAACACCGGTTATCCCTATAATCTCCATGGCAATTTCCCGGTTCAATTCGTTATCTTCTACTAAAAGAATTCTCTTTTCTGCCAGAGAAATGTGATCCAGATCCATTTCATTCACTGCTGACTCTTCTTCTGCACCCGGCAGAAATTTTTTCAAAGTATAGACTAATCTGGAGCGGAACAAGGGTTTTGCAATAAAACCGTTGACGCCGGCCTCTCTTGCCTCTGTCTCAATTTCAGACCAGTCATAAGCCGAGAGAATAATAACAGGAATATCCGGGCCAATCAGATTACGGATTGCTCTTGTGGTCTCAATTCCATCTATTTCCGGCATTTTCCAGTCAATGATCACTGCAAAGTAATCTTCTCCTTCCAGATGTGCCTTTTCTACTTTCTGAATGGCCGCCGCGCCAGAATACACGCTTTCTCCCCGCATACCAATATTTTTTAACATAATACAGGTATATTCACAGGTATCTGGATCGTCATCCACCACCAAAATCGACAGATCTTCTAGTTCTGCAATCGTCTCTATCTCCCGCTCCGGCAGTTTCAGGAAAATAGTTACCGTAATACGGGTTCCGCGATTCAGTTCGCTTTCCACCTGTATGGTTCCGTTCATCATGCGCACAATACTCTGGGTAATGGCCATTCCAAGACCGGTTCCCTGTATTTTGCTGACTCTGGAATCTTCCGCCCGCTCAAAGGGTTCGAATATTTTGGGAATAAACTCAGGGTCCATTCCAATTCCTGTATCTTCAAAAACAAATTCATAACAGCCTACGCTGTTTACATTAGAAGGCTTCTCGCTGATATGTAAGGTAACGGTTCCCCCTTCCGGCGTATACTTAATAGCATTGGAGAGAAGATTCATAAATACTTGCTGCAGCCGCAAAGTATCTCCGATCACCTCTTCATGCTGCAGGGAACTGATATTTACTTTCATTTCTTGAGATTTTGAGGCCAGATTTGTCTTTACCACTTCCATCATATCCTGCACAATATCAGAAAGATTAAATTCTTCTTCATTGAGGGAAATATTTCCATTTTCCACTTTTGACATATCCAGCACTTCATTGATTAGATTCAAAAGGAGTTTTCCAGAGGAAGAAATTTTGCTGAGACAGTCTCTCACACGCTCTGCATCTTCAATATGTGTTCCGGCGATTGCTGTCATTCCAATAATCGCATTTAAAGGCGTACGAATATCATGAGACATTCTGGATAGGAATTGACTCTTTGCTTCATTTGCACGGTTTGCAGCCTCGTAAGCTTCCATAATGGCTTCTCGGCTTTTTTGTTCCTGTTCTAAATATTCCAGTTCTTTCCGTCTGCGTGCATCTACATTTTTGGTAAACATCAGAACTCGTTTGCTGTTATCCCGGACAGCGCTGCGCAGCGTAAATGCTACCCATCTATAATCCTCATCTGCTTCTGGCCGAATCAATGCTTCACAGTAATCCTCTGCCAGAGCTTCTCCAGCATTCTGACGCATGTGTTCTAAACTCATCATAGCCAGATATGCCTCTTTGGAATCTGGGTGAATCTTATTTTCTATATTTTCCTGCACTGTTTCTGTGTAATGCTGCTCATATTTTTTTCGATAGATCTGTTTTCCATCAAATAAAACACGATAAACAGTGTCATGATCCAGTCCGATTTCATAGATTGCATCATAGGAATCAGAAATGGCATATCCTAAAATCGCATTGTCATATTGTCTGCTTAAAGCTTCCCGCTTTTCCCCTGTAATATCCAAAAAATTGATGGTAATAAACTCGGGCACTTCATCTTTACAGGAAACCAGATTGATCTCCACACGATTCCACACTGGCTTATTTCCTTCTGTTCGAATACATCGGTATTCGATTTCGATATGTTTCTCCCTGGAATTCATATTCTGCATCAGATATTCTGGGTCTACAAACTTTCGAACTTTCTCCCGGTCTTCATAGACGATCTGTGTCTGAATATAATGTTCGATTACTTCTGTGTATTCCCCTCGTTTTGGAACCAGGCTTCTTAAATGCTCTGGAATGCGCAGTGCGTAATAGGTATTGGCCCTGAGATTGACAAAGTGGATTCCGGTATAATAACTGCTCAAAGACTCGATGGCAAGGCGGTTGATTTTTAATTCCTGGAGATTATTCTGATTTTCCTTCTGGACTGCTTTGATATCATGAATGTCATGCATGGTGCCCACAATGCGCACTTCTTCCCCGTTTTCAAATACCTTTTTTCCTGAAACCTGATACCAGCGGGGGATTCCGTCAATCTTAAGCTGGATCTCCATACTCTCTTCAATCTCATTGAACAGCAGTTTTTTCAATTTGGAAACGTCTTCTCTTCTTACGACTTCTCCAGCTACAACTTTATTTCGATAATCCGCTATGATCTGACGCCTGGTATGCCGTGTTCCATGATCATCCGTATAAGGCATATACATGACCAGGCAGTCTTTTTGCATATCATACTCATACAAAACATCTGCGCTGTTCTCTAATGCAATCTGATACATTTCACGTTCCTGGCTAAGCTGCAACTCCAGCATTTTCTTCTCTGTGATATCTGTCATGGTCCGCTGTATCACTGGACGGTTCTTTTCGTCCTGTTTTAGAAAATGAGAGTGTGCCAATATCCAGCGGTCGTCTCCTTTCTTTCCTTTGACCTGATACTCGAATTTTACCATATCGCCCACGTTTTTTAAGGATTTCGTCAGAGATATAACCTTAAGCTTGTCTTTTTCTATCACATGGCCTGTTACACCATAGAATCCATCGTCAATGCATTCCTGCATACTCTCATAATCCAGCATGTCCAATGCCGCTTGGTTCATGGACAATACTTCATATTCCGTCTCGTCTATCCTCACATAGCGTATTACACCACATTCAATGGTATTATAAATACTTTCTAACAATAGTTCCTGTTCCCGAATCCTGTTCTCACACACTTTGCCATCCATAAAGATAACGCTCCTTTATCTGACTGCTTTTTTATTATCATACCCTTTCACAGAAAGAAAAGCAACAAAATCTCACCCTGAAAAGCAATTGTCTGCAATTTTTTTCAGGGTAAGACTTGAAACATTTTAGAAAAAGCTCACAAATTATAAAGCTCTATTGAACAGACAGCACTTTATAATCCTGATCTTCCACTGCTTTGATCAGTATCTCATCTGCCACCTCTTTTTCCAGTGTTATCACTGCAGTTCCAGCTTCATGACTGACCATCGCTTCTGCCACCTGTGGAAGAGCCTCCAGACATTTCTTCACTGCTGCTTCGCAGTGTCCGCACATCATTCCCTCGATCTTCATTGTTTTTTTCATTTTTGATTCCTCCTTATTTTGATTCCTATGATTTAAAATAGCTGTATTTTCTACCAGATTTTTTTCTGGGCGCTGTCTCTTTTTCTTCTGGGGTCTGTCTTTGCTGTTATCATGAATGTGCAGCATATTCAGCCGCAGTGCATTAGTTACCACGCAAAAACTAGACAGGCTCATGGCCGCGGCCCCGAACATGGGATTTAACTGCCACCCAAATATGGGAATCCAGATTCCTGCTGCAAGAGGGATTCCAATAATATTATAGATAAATGCCCAGAACAGATTTTCGTGAATATTTCTCAATGTTCCCCGGCTTAAGCGAATAGCCGCCGGAACATCCCTTAACCTGCTTTTCATCAAAACAATATCTGCTGCATCCATGGCAATATCCGTACCTGCGCCAATGGCAATCCCCATATCTGCTCTGGTAAGGGCTGGTGCATCATTGATTCCGTCTCCCACCATAGCGACCTTTCCTTTTTTCTGAAGAGCGCTGATTACCTTTTCCTTTCCATCCGGCAGAACTCCTGCGATCACCTCATCCACTCCTGCCTGACGCCCAATGGCTTGAGCAGTCTGTTCGTTGTCTCCAGTAAGCATTACCACATGAATCCCCATATTCTTCAGTTCTTGGACTGCCTGAGGGCTGTCTTCCTTTATGATATCAGCCACAGCAATCATTCCCAATATTTTCTGATTTTCTCCAAAAAACAGTGGGGTCTTTCCCTCTTTTGCCAGTTGTTCCGACTGTTTTTTTAGCTCTTTTGGGATTTCTGCTTTGCTGCTGATAAATTTATCATTTCCACCATAGATTTCCCTGCCATTCCACTGTCCGGAAAGTCCATTTCCCGGCAGAGCCATAAAGTCCTGGACATCTGGCAGATTCAGCTCCTTTTCTTTTACATATTCCAAAACAGCCTTTGCCAGGGGATGTTCGCTTTTTTGTTCCAGTCCGCCGGCAATGGTCAAAAGCTTTTCTTCCTGTATTCCCTCAGCCGGCGTCACATTTGTCACCTGCGGCTCTCCGCTTGTGATAGTTCCAGTTTTGTCTAAGGCTACGATTTCCATCTTACCCGTCTCTTCCAAAGATACTGCAGTCTTAAACATAATTCCATTTCTAGCGCCGACCCCATTTCCTACCATAATTGCCACTGGTGTTGCAAGTCCCAGGGCACAGGGACAACTAATCACCAAAACAGAGATTCCTCTTGCCAGGGCAAAGCCGATAGATTCTCCTGCAAGCAGCCAGACAAACAGCGTCACAAGGGCAATTCCAATTACTGTTGGTACAAATACATAAGATACTTTATCCGCCACTTTAGCGATAGGCGCTTTGGTGGCCGCCGCATCACTTACCATTTGAATAATCTGAGATAATGTAGTATCTTCTCCAACTCTTGCGGCCTCACATTTTAAGAAACCAGATTGGTTGGTGGTGGCTGCCGATACAGTATCCCCTACCGTCTTATCACAGGGAATACTCTCTCCTGTCAGAGCAGCCTCATTCACCGCGCTGCTTCCTTCCAGGACAATGCCATCCACCGGAATATTTTCACCTGGACGTACCAGGAAAATATCTCCTTTTCTCACTTCTTCCACAGAAATTTCCTGTTCCTCTCCATTCCGCAGCACAACTGCTGTCTTAGGAGATAATTTCATCAATCCTTTCAATGCGTCCGTGGTCTTTCCTTTGGATCTGGCCTCTAACATCTTTCCCACTGTGATCAAGGTCAGAATCATGGCGGCAGACTCAAAATAAAATTCATGCATATAAGACATGACGCCTGCCATATCACCCTGCAGCTGTGCCTTTGTCATGGCAAATAAAGCATAAGTACTATATAAAAATGCTGCGCTTGCTCCCAAAGCAACCAAGGTATCCATATTAGGTGATCTGTGAAACAGGCTTCTGAATCCGCTGATAAAAAACTTTTGATTGATCACCATGATAATTCCTGTCAAAAGGAGCTGCAAAAGACCAAGAGCCACATGATTTTCTGCAAAAAATGCCGGAACCGGCCAGTTCCACATCATATGTCCCATGGAAACATACATCAATACCAAAAGAAATCCGAAAGACGCCAACAACCGTTGTCTCAAAAGAGGAGTTTCTTTGTCTTTCAAAAATTCCGCCTCTGCACTTCCTGCACTTTTTTTCTGTTCAGACGCCACTCCCTTTTTGGCTGCCCCATATCCTGCCTGTTCCACTGCTCTTATAATATCTTGTTCTGAAGCTGTTCCTTCTATTCCCATAGAATTTGTCAATAGACTAACAGAACAGGCAGTCACCCCATCTACGTTAGAAACTGCTTTTTCCACCCGGGCACTGCAGGCTGCACAGCTCATTCCAGTTACCGTATATTGTTCCATTGATGCCTCCTTTTTTATTTTGCTGTTCTATTTCATAAGTTTCTGCAAAGTTGCCAATAATTCTTCAACAGTCTCTTCTTTGCCTTCTCGGATATCTCTGGTCACGCAGGTTCTGATATGCTCCGCTAACAAAACTTTATTAAAACTGTTTAGCGCAGCATTTGCCGCTGCTACCTGCGTCAAGATATCAATACAGTAGGCATCCTTTTCCACCATTCCTTTAATTCCCCGTATCTGTCCTTCAATCCGGCTCAGGCGATGGATTAAATCTTTGTACTCCTTCTCAGAGCGTTCTTTTAATTTATGCCCACAACAAGTTTTCTTTTCCTCCTCCATCTCTCTTCTCCATTTCTGCCAAATCTTAATTTTAATAGCTTCTTCTCCTCTAGTCCTGAAAGGTTTTGCAGTTATATTATATACCCTACCGGGGTATATTGCAAGAAAATTTTGTGATTACTAAATTTTTGTAAAAAGGAAGGGAAACGGAGAGGACAACTTTCTATCTGCCTCGGATTGCGTAAATATATTGTAATATAAAATTATTTCCTTTATAATATAGACATTGGCGGAAATGGAGGTATCATCTTATGTCACATTCCAAAGACGCACTGCTCCCTCAGCAGGAATTGAAGGAACCAGAATATGCTTCCTCTGAACAGAGACAGAACTCTTCTCACAAATATGTGGAAAAAAGCAGAAAATATGAAAACGCAACGTCTCATGCATGGCTTTTTTCTCTTTTTGGAATCACAGGGTTTGTTCTGCTTGTACTGTTTTGGACAGGTTTTTTCTCGCTGCAGATTTCCTTTTCTTTTAAATTATTAAGTTCTGCTGTTTCGGGAATTTTGTGTTTTCTTTTTCTTATCTTTGGAATCAAGGCTTTCCATGACAGGAAAAAGCTGCGTCTTGATAAAGCAGATGAGGAATGCCATGTATGTCAGATCACACAATGGTTCCAAGAATATTATTCTGCTGATGCCATTTCCAATGGTATGGACGAGGAGGATCTCTCAGTGGAACAGCTCTATTTTCTTCGTTGGGAAAATATCAGCCGTATTCTCACGGAACAATTCGGATATTTAGAAGCATCTTTTTTAGAATACATGGCGGAAAAGATTTATCAGATGTATTTTCCAGAATAAAATCATCTTTCGCTAGAAAACATGTTTATCAACTTATATTTTTCAAAGGTGGTCAGAGTATGAAATTATTAGAAGAAAAGATAAAAAGCGACGGAATTGCAGTAAATGAACATATTTTGAAAGTAGACAGTTTTATCAATCATCAGGTAGATCCTATTCTGATGCAGAAAATGGGGGCAGAGATTGCAGAACATTTTCGCAGCAAAGGCATCACAAAAGTCGCCACGATTGAGAGCAGCGGAATCTCACCTGCGATTATGACGGCCGCTGCGTTGGATGTGCCGATGGTGATCTTAAAAAAACAGCCTTCTAAGATCTTAAACCAGGATCTGTACCAGACGGTAGTAACTTCTTACACAAAGGAGACAAATTTTGAATTGACGCTCTCGAAAAAATATATTACAGAGGACGATCATGTTCTGATCGTAGATGATTTTCTGGCAAATGGAGAATCTGCCACTGCTGCCATCCGTCTGATACGAATGTCCCACGCTACTATTGCAGGTCTTGGCGTGCTGATTGAGAAATCTTTCCAGCTGGGCCGGGAAAAATTAGATGCTCAGGGCATTGAAGTCTATGCATTGGCCAGAATTGCCCATATGGAAGAAAATATCGTTGAATTTAAGTGATTGATTCCTTACGTTCCATTTTCTTAAGTTCTGGAAAAACCGTTACGACCATAGTAAAAAAGCAAGCCAGGCCTCCGATCACATTTGAGACTGGTTCTGCCATAAATACCCCATCTGTTCCCATTTGGAAGGTATAAGGCAGCAGATATGTCAAAGGAATCACCATGATCACTTTTCGAAATAAACTAAAAAAGATTGCCTGCTTCTTTTTCTTTAGCGCTTTAAATGCAGTTTGCCCGGAATATTGAAATGCCTGAAACACAAAAGCAAAAAAATACAGGTGGAGGGGACGAAGGGCTAACTGCTGCAAAGCAGCGTCATCACTAAATATTTTTACAAACAGCAATGGAAATGTCTCAATCAATATCCACATTACGCAGGTATAAAGAATGGCTGCCACTGCTGTCAAAAGGATGGCATTCCGCACTTTTTTGGGTCTTCCTGCACCATAATTATAGGAAATCGTTGCAGACGCCCCTTCTGTAACTGCTAGGATCGGCGTATCTAATATCTGCCTTACTGAAGAAACAATTGTCATAACAGATACATAAAGAACCCCGCCTGTTTTCAGTAATACACTGTTACAGGCCACAGTTACCATTGAATTGGTGCACTGCATAATGAAAGGCGATAATCCAAGACTCATGATTTCTTTTGCACAAGGAAGGGAAAAGGGAATGCTCCAACGTATCTTAAATTCATTTTTATTTCCAAAAAGAAATTGAAACACAAACAGCATTGACAAAAACTGTGCGATTACAGTTGCAGCTGCAGCGCCATTTACCCCCAAATTCAATGTAAAAATAAAGATGGGATCTAATATAATATTTGAGACAGCCCCAACCACTACAGATCCCATGCCTATCACAGCATATCCCTGAGCATTGATATATGGATTCATACCAGTAGAAACCATCATAAATATGGTTCCTGCCAGATAGATTCTTATATATGGAATTGCAAAATGAAGTTCCTCTATAGAAGCGCCGAACATCGACAATATTTGAGGCGCAAACACTTCACAAATTATCATAAGAATTGTGCCTGTTACGACCTCAAGGCGAAAAGCTGTATTTACCACATCACTGGCTTTTTTTCTATCATTTTTTCCAAGCTCGATTGAAAATAAAGGCGCTCCTCCAAGGCCAAACATATTGGTAAAACCACCAATCAAAATGATAACCGGAAAGCACAGGCCTATGGCGCCAAGCGCCTGGGTGCCGTACCCTTCAATTCTCCCTATATAAATCCTGTCCACAACACTATATAAAAGGCTGATTACCTGGGCTGCCAGCAGTGGAAGTGCTGTCTGCAGGATATTTTTTGTAACTGTGCCATTCTCAAAATCTACTTTTTTCATCTTTCCTCCCTTCCTTAAAATGATACTCCTTCCTTTCGGCCGGCGGCAAGCCGCCGCATTTCTTTTCGGCTTCACTTAAAGAAGCTTCCTGGCTATATCTCTACATTGGTTTTAAATTTTTATTGAGCCTATCCACCATCCAGGCAATTCGCTTTTTTCTTCCGGCATCAGTCTTTGCGTCAAAATACGCCCGTGCATAAGTTTTTTTTACCGATAAGGACATGGCTGCAAAATTCCCACAGGCCGGCTCATATCCTTCCAGCAATGCAAAGAGCTGCGCAATCTGTTCTTCTGTAATGGCTGCAGGTTTTGGCGCGTCCCACTGTCCGTTTTCTTTGGCTTCTGCAATTTTCTTTCTGCCAAAATCAGTCATAAGTCCCTGTTCTTCCAGGTTCTTTACCAGCGCCTTATTTTTTTCCGACCATTTACTGTTTTCTCTTCGCATAGAAAAATATTTCTTATAGGTTTTCTCATCAATACGTTTCATCTGTCCGTCAATCCATCCAAAACAGAGAGCTTCTTCCAGCGCTTCTCCTGCCTTTATTGTTTTCGGTCCTCCGGCCTTGCCAAATAAAAGCCAAATGCCATCTTCCGACATACAATGTTTAGCCAGCCATTTTCTAAATTCTTCTCTGTCAGCAAATTCCATGGTATTGCTCATAATTGGTTCCCCTTTCTATCTCTAATTATTTCAATACGTTTCGACAAAAACAATTCCATAGGCTGTTCATATCCAGGAATATCTATCATAAGGCCGCCACAATCTTTATATCCAAGTTTTCTGTAAAAATGCTGAGCCTCTTCATCAACCTGGGTGGAAGTCAGAAGCATACCATATCCTTTTGATTTCATATCAACTTCCCAATATTCAATCAGCTTTCTTCCATACCCCTTCTGGCGATAACTGCAATCAACAAACAGCATCGTGCAGAATGGCGTGTTATCCCAAAAAAGATTATATCTAAGCAGTCCAACAGGTTTATGACTATCCAATAAAACATAACCTCTCTTATTATTAACTTTATTTTCAAATTCCTGTTTTGGCAAATGTTTATCAAAACGATACCAAAATGCCTGATCTTTCATCTGCACATACCTAATTTCAAGCATTCTCAATCCCTCTGCTAATATTATCTTCTTACATAAACTAAATCTGTCATTCCATTATATGACTGTGTCTTCACTAATCTTAACTTAATCCTATGCTTTGCCTTTTCAAAAAGACGAATGCCAGAGCCTAAAATGATTGGAACTACAGTAATGTAATAGCAGTCAATTAAGTCCTCATTTACTAACTGTTGAACGAGATTGGCTCCGCCACATATCCACACATCTTTTCCCTCTTCTTCTTTTAGCCCTTTTGCCAGAGAAACAGGATCTATATTCACAAACCGGATTTGTTCAGAAGATATATGTTCATTGTGGGTCATAACATAAGTTGTAAAATCATGATAGATCCACTCGTTTGGAGAAAGTTCCGTAACGATTTGATGATAAGTATTCCATCCCATTAAAATGGTATCAATATTTTTTACAAATTCAGCATACGTGTCAATATTTTCATCGTCATTGCCTTGTCCAGTCAACCAATTAACCCCGCCTTTTATATCTGCAATATATCCATCCAGGCTCATTGCAATAAATAAACTCATTTTTCTCATATTTTTCTTTCCTCAAATCTAATAATACAGTTGGACGTTTTCCTGGTGGAAATATTTCTTTCATTTCCATAAACCAATTTTGTAATGAGGGAGAAGATACGCTGATAGTTTGGTAATCGTGTTCCTCACTCCACTCAACCTGCTTTTCAAACCATGCCATAAAATCTTTTTTAGCAGCAGGCGCTTTGTTTTTTCAAAAACCATCAAATTATAACTCATAATTATCGTTCCTTTCACATCATCCTATTTCGATTGAGGTAAGTCTAACGGCTGTATTCGGCGGAATAACAGTTTTGGGCGGTATCTATGTTTCCACGATTCTGCAACCTCTGTTTTTCAACAGTTGGAGCAATCGCAATATTTGAATAGCTAAGACTACCCATTTACGAGCAATACGCCGTATCTGGCACATCTTCAAATGTGGGTGAAAGACCCAGAGTACAAATCAGAAGTTATCTTTTCTTATACATAATTATTTTTGGCTCTGCCCCATTGCATCCATATTCACACACAAGAAGATAATCTTCATCCGCAACAACACCATAACATCTATCACTTCCAGAAATTTCTATTTGATTTCCCAAATAAACGCGATAATCTTCCAGTAATTTGACAGACTGCCCATTTGTTAATACGTATTCTAGATTAACATAAAACCCATTTAACAGGTTCAGGTCTTTTACCTGCAAATTCCTAATTCCAAGCTCATTAAATTCCTCAATCAACGTTTCTTTCATTTTTTTGAACTCTTCAAGGCCACCCCTTTTTATGCATTCCGCTGCAATACATTTTCCTCCAAATGGGTGTCCATCTGTTTTCACGCAGCCGCCGCAGTCAGCTTTTCTGTCGCATTCGCTGCAACAATCAGATCCACAAATCGATAACATCATTTTCCTCCTGTCAGTTCCGGTTCCTTTGTATAATTGTATATGACACCTCAGACCGAACAGGTACCAGCCCCTGCACTGTCGCCCTTGCTCTACCAAACAACCCCCTGCAAAACTGTGGAAGTGTCATACGAAATTTTTCCTGAGAAATCCACATCCCTGCATAGATGAACCATAACTATTCTAACATCTTCTGTGGCCGCACGCCACTTTATTTTTCTGGAATATTTGTTTCCCCTGTGGAAATTCCAGTTTCAACTGATACTGTTTTCCCATTCAGCAAGTCCTTAACTTGGCTGTCTGAAATCCCCGCGCCCATTGCCCGCGACACGTTCATGCCGCTCCTATTCCCGCAGCATGCGTTGTGCTTCTCTTTTGCCATATCTCCGCTGCACTTCGGACATTTTCCAAGAGCCTCATACACTTCATTCTCAAATAGGCCTTTCTTTTCGCGGATACAACCTGGCTTCCCTGGAATATAAAAGCTCCGGAAACCCTCATAACCACTTGAAAATGCGTGATTACAAGGCCCCGGAGACATATATTTTATTTCATTGTTTCAAATACAAATTCAACTGCATTCCCCAAATTTTATTTTTGGGGAAAATTCATTTTGCTTTTTAAAATTTCCTTTTTCTGTTTTTTCAAATTTGTGTGATAGCCATTTTACATTTGGTTGATATTGGGGGATTTATTT
>JAAWBG010000044.1 GCA_022792535.1 Lachnospiraceae bacterium | reverse complement strand
GAAACTGCTCCTCCTTTCACTTACATTCACATATCCGCGCAGATACAGTGTCCCATTCTTGGTCAATGAATTAGGATAACCACCAGAAACGCCCTATTTATCAGCATTTCCTGTGTTGTCCTTATTATAACTCACTCACATCCCCTGCACAATCCCTCCGGTAAGATTCAAAAGCTCTGAATCTGTAACCTGAAACAGAATTCCTTTATTCTCACTATTGTAATCAAGGTCTGTGATAGTAATGGAATACTCTTTCCGTTCTCCGGAAACGGTAGAGATGATAGTGGCTTCTCCTTCCTGAATCTCTTGTTTCAATCCAACGGGATAATAGCCGGCCTGAGCTGCCTCTTCTGGGATTTTCTCTAGATTTCCATAGATTCCCACATTTGTATTTTCTTCCACGCTGCCCAGACGGTATTGATCCAGATAAGTGATTACGCCGGAAATTTCTCCTGGATTTCCTTTTTCTCCTCTGGTAATGCCGGTAACCTCTGCCTGATATAAGGTCCCTTCTCCCATACTCACCTTTGCCCCTGTATCTAAATCGCTGACGGGATGTCCCAAGGCTCCGTAATTTCCTTCTTCATCAAAAAATGTTAGGGTTCCCACACCTGCAAGGTCGTCTCTGACCCATATTCCCAGCTTGTATTCTTCCTCAGAAGTCTGCACTGGCTGTAATTTCAGGTGAATATACTCCTCTCCCCGCAGAATTCCCAGTACAACAGATTCTCCCTGACACTGGTTGATGCTCTCTATTAGATCTTCTTTACTCTCAATGATCTGCTCATTTACTGTTTTTACATAGTCTCCGCTTTTTACCAAATGTTCTGCCGGTTCATAGTTCATGCCATCCATTCCCGTCACAGTTCCCGTTCCGATAATCAGAACTCCGTCTGTCTTCACATAGATTCCGATAGGTATCCCGCAAGGCGCCAATTGTTCCTCCTGCACTACTTCCACTGCAACTTCTTTGATGTGAATCAATCCAAACAATCTGCAGGTTATGGAGTAGCTTCCTTGTTCCTGAGATTTTAGAGAAAAACTCTCATTCAAATCTAAACGAATCTTATCTTCTTCCACTTTCGGAGATTGATTTCCAAAGACTTCCAGCCCAGACGAATCCACTTCCCCCACAATTGGAAGATGAAAATCAAAGACTTCTTCTTTTCCTTCTTCAATCCATATTTTATCCGGTATAGCATTTCTCACAGAATCATACATAAAAAAAATTCCCCAGCAAAAACCTGCAATCAGGCTCCCACGAGCAATCCATTTTTGAATCCTTGCACGTTTTCTGTTTCTGCTTTCCTTCATTTTTTTCCACATCCTCGCCTATATACTAAAAAGGATTTCAATTAAATTGAAATCCTTTTTAGTATGTGGAATTTTCCTCTATTTAAATCTGGAATTTTTTACTATAATTTGCAAGCTCTTTCATCTCGCGAGCGCTTTCCATCACTTTATCTGTAATTTTCACACCGCCCAGCATACGTCCTAATTCTACAATGCTTTCCTGCTCTTCCAACAGGGAAATATTGGAAACTGTCACATTGTTTACCACATCCTTCTGAATTAAAAAATGGTAATCTGCCATAGCTGCAATCTGCGGAAGATGAGTGATACAAATCACTTGATGATTTTTTCCAATCACATTCATCTTTTCCGCCACCATCTGTGCAGTTCTTCCACTGATCCCCGCGTCAATCTCATCAAAGATCAGCGTCTCGATCTGATCGCTTTCTGCCAGAATCGTCTTAATCGCCAGCATAATCCGACTCAATTCGCCGCCGGAAGCAACTTTTCCCAAAGGTTTCACAGACTCTCCCGGATTGGTGGAAATCAAAAATTCTCCTTCCTCTGTACCATTTGCTGTATATCCTTTAGTCTCCTGAAATTCCATGGTAAACTCCACATCCAGAAAATTCAGATCCACCAAAGCGTCTTTCACTTGTCTGGTAAGCTCTCTGGCATATTTTTTTCGAATTTTAGACACCTGGGCAGAAATTTTTTTCAAGGCCGTCTCTGCTTTCTCTGACCGTTCTTCTAATTGCGCCAAATACGTTTCATAATCTTTCAAACGATGATACCGCTCTGTCTTTTCTTCTTTTGCCTGAAGCACCGCCTCCAGGCTTCCTCCGAATTTATCCTTTAGATGATTGATTTCATCCAGACGTTTTTCTACCTCGAAAAAAGTCTCTTCGTCAAACTCTTCCTCTGAAATATAGCCGGACAATTCCCGGTTAAAATCGTTCAAAAGGCTGTCCAGTTCTCCTAATTGTCCGCACAGTCCTTCTAATTTCGGATCATATTCTGCCACAGTCTGCATTTCCCGCAAAGCTCTGCTAAGCTGCTCCGTGGCGCTGCCGCTTCCTCCTGTCATCTCATAAGCGGCCCCTGCCGCCTCCATAATCTTACGATTATTGGCCATTTTTCGATAAGAAGTCTCTAAATCCTGGTCTTCTCCCAGGATCAGATTGGCATTTTCAATTTCTTGTATCTCGTATTCCAGAAATGACAGCTCCCGTTCCCGGCCTTCTCCTTCCTGAAGGGCCTGCTGCTTTTCTTCCTGTATTTTTTGATACTCCTGGTAACGCTGCCGCAGAAGTTTTTTCTTTTCTTCCAGCTGCTCTTTTCCATATTCATCCAAAATTTCCAGATGCTTCTTTTTGTGCAGCAGGGACTGATGCTCATGCTGTCCGTGAATGTCGATCAAAAGGGCCGCCGCCTGCCGCATACAAGAGGCCGATACCGTTTCCGAATTGATCTTTCCAACACTTCTGGAAACAGTGATTTTCCGGGACATAATAACCTCGTCATTTTCAGGAAAAATATCCATCTCTTTTAATAATTCCCGCTGAGTTTCATTTTCTACCCGAAAGATCAGTTCTACCAGGGCATAATCTGCCTGCTCCCGCAGCATTTCCTTGGGCGCCTTTTCTCCCAATGCAAGGTTGATAGACCCTATGATAATGGATTTTCCTGCTCCCGTCTCCCCAGAGAGAATATTCAATCCCTTTCCAAACTCTACTTCTGCTTCCTCCATCAACGCCAGATTTTTTACATGCAGACTTACTAACATATTAATTTCTCCTTCAGTTCTCTGTTATCTTACGCAGGCGTTCCATCAACGCTTCTGTCTCTTCCACGGTGCGCACCGCACACATAATCGTATCGTCCCCTGCAATACTCCCTACGATCTCATGACAATCCATCGTATCTAAAGCTGCCGCCACCGCCATAGCCATGCCGGAAACTGTTTTGATCACCAAAATATTCTGCGCCATATCCATGGAAACAAATCCCTCCCGGAATACTCGATGATATTTTTCGCTCATATCCCCTAATTTTTCGTTCCATGAAACATACTTCTGACGCCCCGCCTCATCTGCCACTTTCGTCAGCTTCAGTTCCCGAATATCTCTGGATACCGTAGCCTGGGTTACGTGAAATCCTTCTTGTTCCAGATGTTCGGAAAGTTCTTCCTGAGTTTCAATCTTATATTTTCCAATGATCTCCAAAATTTTTGCATGACGTTTTGACTTCATTGCTTCCTCCCGTATTCTATCAGGTATAGCTTTGCAGTTTCTTTCGAAGACTTTCCAAAAAACTCAGGCGGCTTAATTTCAAAATTCTGGTGCAGACCTGGGCTTTTTTTATCACGATCTTTTCTCCAGCGTGTAAGGTTCCCACAGGTTCCCCGTCAAAACTGATTTCCAATTTTTCTTCTGATTCCTTATTCCGCACTGCAATCTCTATTGCAATCTCATCCTCTGCTCCCAGTACAATGCTTTTAGCATTCAAGTTATGAGGACTGATGGGAGTAATCAGCAAAAGATTTGCTTTGGGGTCCACAATAGGTCCTCCGGCCGACATACTGTAGGCAGTGGAACCTGTGGGCGTTGCAATGATCATCCCATCTGCACTGTAGGTATTCAAATATTTTCCATTGACTGAAATAATCAGATTCACCACCTGCAGTCTGCCAGAGCGATGAATCACAATATCATTCAGAGCAATCCGTTCCCTGCTGTCTCCTTCTTTTGTCATATAGGAACCTGCCAGCAGCATTCTCTGTTCAATGGTATACTCGCCTTCTTCCAGCAGATGTTTCACCCCCTGGATCACCGTATCTGCTTCCAGCTCACAAAGATATCCCACATGTCCGGTATTGACGCCAATCAAGGGAATCTTCCGGTCTGCCATATTTCTGGCCGCCCCCAAAAGAGTTCCGTCGCCGCCTACCACTAAAATACACTCTGTCTCATTTGAAATCTTATCTTTCTCAAATAAAACGCCTTCCTGTTCCCCGCTCACCTGGTATCCGCAGACTCCTCCATGGGCGAGAATATATTGATAGATCTCTTTTGTCAGTTTCAACTGAACATCCTTTTTGGGGTTTGCAATAATATAAAAATATTTCATCTGTTTATGTCAATGTCTCATGGGCCTGCGCTACCACAGCCGCCGCGTCCACCGACTCCTCCTGACTTTCCGTGGCTTTCTGAATATGTACCAAAAACTCAATATTGCCTTCCGGCCCCTTAATGGGAGAAAATTCCAGATTCCGAACCGCAAATCCTATCTCCGCCGCAAAATTCAGAATCTTTTCAATTACTTCCTCCTGAACTTTTGGATCGCGGACCACACCTTTTTTTCCCACTTTTTCCCGTCCTGCCTCAAACTGCGGCTTGATCAGACATACCATTTCCCCGCCGTCCAAAAGAAGCTCTTTTGCCGCTGGAAGGACTTTAGTCAGAGAGATAAAAGAAACGTCCACAGAAGCAAAATCCAGCAAATCTGCAATATCTGCCGGCGTGACATAACGGATATTGGTCTTTTCCATACAGACCACCCGCTCATCCTGCCGCAGTTTCCAGGCAAATTGCCCATAGCCCACATCCACTGCATAGACTTTCTTCGCTCCATTTTGAAGCATACAATCGGTGAATCCTCCTGTGGAAGCTCCAATATCCATACAGATCTTATCTGTCAGATCAATGGAAAAATTCTGCATGGCCTTCTCTAACTTTAATCCTCCCCGGCTTACGTATTTCAGTGTGTTTCCCCGCACCTCAATCTCCACATTTTCGTCAAAAAATGTGCCCGCCTTATCTTCTCTCTGGCCTGCCACAAAAACATTTCCCTCCATGATCACAGCTTTTGCCTTTTCTCTGGAAACAGCCAGGCCACGCTGTACTAAAAGTACGTCCAGTCGCTCTTTCATGCCATACCCTTTCTTTTTTCTTCCTCAATCTCTATCTGTTCTAAGATCCGCTCTGTCACAGATGCGCTGTCAATCCTAAGTTCTCTGCGTAAAAGGTCTACATTTCCATGTTCCACATACACATCTGGAATTGCAATATTTAATATTTCAGGAGCAAAACATCCCAATTCCCTTCTTTTTTCATTCAGACAGCAATCCACATGTTCTCCGAATCCTCCGCTTAACACATTTTCTTCCATGGTCACCAGAAGCTGGTGGCTTCCTATGAGGCTCTCTAACATTTCCTGATCCAAAGGCTTTACAAACCGCACATTTACCAAAGTACAGTGATATCCATGGGATTTTAACTGCTCTCTTACTTCTTCTGCAATTTTCACCATATTTCCCACTGCCAGCAGAGCGATCTGATCCTCCTGATAGATCACTTCACTTTTTCCAAAAACAATCTCATTTCTGTATTCTTTTAATCCGGTGTACGCTTCTCCTCTTGGATAACGTATGGCGACAGGATGTTCAAAATTCACTGCAAATTTTATCATATCAGAAAGTTCCCATTTATTTTTGGGAGCCATAATATTCATATTTGGGATAGGAGCCAGATAAGACAGATCAAAAATCCCCTGATGGGTCTCCCCGTCGCTGCCCACCAGACCCGCCCGGTCTATGGCAAAAACTACCGGAAGATCCTGAATACACACATCATGCAGCATCTGGTCATAAGCTCTTTGCAAAAAAGAAGAGTAAACTGCCACAATAGGTTTTAACCCTGCCGCCGCCAAGCCTGCTGCAAAAGTCACTGCATGTTCCTCTGCGATTCCCACATCAAAAAAGCGTTCGGGAAACATGTTGCCAAATCGTTTTAATCCGGTGCCGTCTTTCATAGCCGCTGTGATGGCCACCACCTTTTCCTCCCGCTCTCCTAATTTCCGCATTACCGTGGAAAAGATATCGGTATAATTGGCAGCGGTCCTCCTATGCTGGGGAAGTCCTGTTTCAATCTTAAAGGGTTCCGCCCCGTGAAATCTGGCCGGATGACGCTCTGCTGGAAGATATCCTTTTCCCTTCTGTGTAAGGACATGAAGCAGAACCGCTCCATTTACCTTAGAGGCCTCCCGGAATCCCCGAACCATAGCTCCGATATCATGGCCGTCTATGGGGCCCAAATAGGTAATCCCCATATTTTCAAACAGCATTCCCGGAATCAATAACTGTTTGATTCCGCTTTTTGTTCTGCGTATCTGTTCTACCATCCGTTCTCCATAAACGGGAATCTTATTCAGAGAATTCGTCACTCCGGTTTTTAATCCCTGGTAAGCGTCTGCGGTGCGGAGATTTCCTAGATGGCTGGACAAACCGCCCACATTTTCTGAAATAGACATTTTATTATCATTCAGCACAATGATAAAATTTGTTTTCAGACGGGAAGCGTTGTTCAAAGCCTCGTATGCCATTCCCCCCGTCAGCGCTCCGTCTCCAATCACGGAAACCACCTGATAGCTGTCCCCCACAATCTCTCTCGCCTCCGCATATCCCAATCCTGCTGAAATTGAGGTGGAACTGTGGCCTGTATCAAAACTGTCGCAGCTGCTCTCTTTCCGCTTAGGAAATCCGCTCATACCGCGGAATTTCCGCAGACATTCAAATCCTTCTTTTCGTCCGGTCAATAGTTTATGGGTATAAGATTGATGTCCCACATCCCAGATGATCTTATCTTCTGGAAGCTGAAAATAAAGATGCATCGCCATCGTAAGCTCCACCACACCTAAATTAGAAGCCAGATGTCCCCCATGCTCTGCAATCCGCTGAATCAAAAATTCCCGTATTTCCTCTGCAAGTATTGGTAATTCTGATTCCTCCAGTTTCTTTATATCGTTGGGCCCCTCTATCTTTTCCAATACCATAGACAATTCCCTTCCTTCTCCTGTTTTTTCTTGTCTCTCAGAACCAGACAATTTTATCCCCGTTGATCTTTGAAAATTATTTCTCCCGGCCGATCAGCTCAATCATCAGACTAGTGAGAAATTCATTCTTCACCACCAGCCCCTCCATCAATTCCACACTGTGTTTCGACAGACGTTCTACTTCTTCTTTTGCTTTTTCGATTCCCCATAAGGTTACATAAGTAGTCTTATTGTTTTTCTCATCGCTGCCGGTCGGTTTTCCCAAAATCTCCGTGGTACTGACCACATCTAAAATATCATCCTGTATCTGAAATGCAAGTCCCAATTCTCCGGCTGCCTGTTCCACCTGTCTCTGCTCACCTTTGGTAGCCCCGGCAAGGATGGCTCCGATCACCATGGAGCTTTCCAGCAGCGCCCCTGTTTTCAACTGATAGATAAAACGGAGCATCTCTTCTGTCACAGGCTTTCCTTCCATCTCCACATCCACGCACTGGCCTCCTAACATTCCGTGAATACCAGCCTTCCTGGCCAATACCTGCAATGCTCTCCCAATGTTGGAATTTCCCGGCTCTATCTCAAATGCCTGAGCCGCCGTCTCAAATGCATAATTTAAAAGACCGTCTCCTGCCAGGATTCCCATAGCCTCTCCATACTGGGCATGGGTTGTTTTCTTTCCTCTTCGATACTCATCATTGTCCATGGAAGGCAGATCGTCATGGACCAGAGAATAGGTATGTATCATCTCCATCGCCGCCATAAAAGGTTCTATCACCCTTGATCTTCCTCCAAACATCCGGTAAGTCTCCCACATCAGCATAGGACGCAGACGCTTTCCTCCTGCCAATATACTGTAATTCATGGCTGAGATCACTGTCTTTTGATATCCTTCTTCCTTAGGCAGATACTTGCCGATTATCGTCTCGATTTGTTCTGTTCTGGCTGTAATTTCCGATCTTATCTCCATATCTGTTCTGTCCTTTCACCTTCACTCTATGTTTTCAAAAGGTTCCAACTCTCCCTCTTCATTGAGCAGAAGCATCTTCTTTTCCACAGCGTCTATTTTTTGATTGCAGAACTTCAGTTTCCGGATTCCCTGTTCGTACAATGTAAAGGTATCTTCTAAGGTCACTTCCCGGCTCTGCATTTTTTCTATGATCTCCTCTAATTCCTGAAAGGTTTCTTCCAGAGATGCTTCCTGTTTCTCTTCCTGACCCATACTGCCTCCTGTTTTCAATTTTTCTATGATTCTGTTTCCACCTGAACCACCTCTGCAGCAGCTTTTCCATTCAGCATACGAATGTTCAGCCTGTCTCCTACTTTGAGACTTGCCGCATCACAGATTCCCCGGCCTGTTTCATCTGCCACAAAAGCATATCCCTGACTTAACTTTTTCGCCGGAGACAAAGATTCTAACCGTTCTGCTGTCAAAGCCATCTTATGCTTCTTTTCGGTTAAGACATGTTCCATTCTCATCTGCAGCTTCTCTTCCAATTCCACCGCCATCTGACGTTTTTCATTGAGCTGGCTTCTGGGACTTAACAATTTTAATCTATTTTCATACTGGCGCAGACGGGCCTCTTCCCATTCCAATTTTCCGCTGATCCCCCGGTTGAAAGCCAGACGAAAAGCCAAGATCCGCTCCTCCACTTCCCGGATATCGCAGACTGCCAATTCCGCCGCCGCAGAAGGCGTAGGCGCCCGCAGGTCTGCCACATAGTCTGAAATAGTGGTATCTGTTTCATGGCCTACAGCTGAAATAATGGGAACATGACATTCAAAGATTGCCCTTGCCACGATCTCCTCATTAAAAGCCCATAGATCTTCCATGGAACCGCCGCCTCTGCCCACAATCATAAGATCTACCTCTAGCTGTTCCAATGCGCGGATCCCATTTACAATGCTGATGGCTGCTCCCTCTCCCTGAACCAAGGCCGGGTATAAAATGATCTGGAGGTAAGGATTCCTTCGGCTGCTGATATTTTGTATATCACGAATGGCCGCTCCGGTAGAAGCAGTCACAACTCCCAATGTCTGAATATATTTCGGAATCGGCTGTTTATATTCTAGGGCAAACATCCCCATCTCTTCCAGCTCCCGTTTTAACTTTTCAAACCGCTGATATAAAAGCCCCTCTCCATCTGGAAGAATCTCCCTGGCATAGAGCTGGTATTTTCCATCTCGTTCATACACGGAAATGGAACCTAATACAATCACATTATCCCCATTTTTCATGGAAAATGCAAGTCCTCTGCGGTTTCCTGCAAACAGCACTGCATTTAAAGCCCCTGTCTCATCCTTCAGGGTAAAATAAATGTGACCGGAAGTGTGATATTTACAATTGGACACTTCCCCCTTTACGTAAATCCGATTCATCATAAAATCCTGGGTAAACATATTCTTAATATAAGCATTTACCTGTCCCACTGTATACACATTTTTGTCATGCTAATTTTGCCAGAATTCCATTTACGAAAGATGCAGAGTCATCGGTGCCGTAACGCTTTGCCAGCTCCACTGCCTCATTGATCGCCACTCCCGTAGGAACATCCTCCTCAAATTTAATCTCATAAACTGCCAGACGGATCAAGGTCAGATCCACTTTTCCCATACGGCTTGTCTTCCACCCTTGAGCCACCTGATTGACCATCTCGTCAATCTCATTAATATGATTCATAATCTGTTCAAATTTATTCTGAATATAACAGATATCTTTTTCTGCCTTCGGTTCTGTCTCTTCTAAAAACATCTGCATCTGCTCTGACAGCTCTTCTTTCTCATAAAATTCTGCACGGAATAACAGTTTAAATATTTGTTCTCTTATCTCTCTTCGGCTCATAGTATTCCTCTCAAATGCTGATACTCACAAAAAGGCTGTCAACTAAATGACAGCCTTATGATATTCCTGATTTGCCTGTTGCATTTTTCTCTTATTTGCTTTTTTCCATATCTACGCTGGCAATTCTCACGTTTACACTTTTTACTTCCAGACCAGTCATATTTTCGATCGCGGATTTTACTCTCTCCTGTACCTTCAAAGACACTTCCGGAATTGCATAGCCAAAGCGGATATTCAATGCCACATCCACTTTCACCATA
The DNA here is from genome assembly GCA_022792535.1 of Lachnospiraceae bacterium. Classification (GTDB taxonomy): domain Bacteria; phylum Bacillota; class Clostridia; order Lachnospirales; family Lachnospiraceae; genus Petralouisia. Next base: position 5,556 of record JAAWBG010000044.1, on the reverse strand, counting down.
TTTTCCCGCACTTCTACCTTAATTCCTTTGGACAGATTCTTCATGCCCAGCTTGCTTACCAGCTCATTGGTAATATTTCCGGCCATGGAACTTACGCCTTCCACTTCTGTTGCCGCCAGGCCCGCAATGATTGCAACTACTTCGTCTGCGATGCGCACCTCTCCTAAGTTGTCATCTTTTATCATATACGCTTTTCTGTCTTCCGCCATCCTTTACGCCTCCTAAACTTATTCATTTTCTCATTATAGCAGAATTTCCCTGTTTTGCAAAGCGATTCTTAGTTTTCTTCTACTTCTTCACGCCTTTTCCGTCCCGATTGGCCATCCGCAGTCTGTGAAGGGCAATCTCTTTTTCCTTTGCCAGAACTGTCCTTTCTTCCTGTCCCAGAAGATACACTGCCTGCAGTTTGTCCTTTTCGTCAATCTTCATCCCCCGGACGCCGATGGCTCCCTTTTTCTTCTCCGGCACATCAGAGGCAAAGAAGCGCAGAAACATATTTTTCTCTGTCTGCATCACAACACTCTCTTCCTCCCCTTCCGTCAATGGCTGTACCAGCAGCAAAGTTTCTCCCGTATTTAATTTTGTGGCTGCAACGGTACGCTTGGACACATCAAACTCCTCTCCTCTTACCTGTTTGAGCATTCCGCTGCTGTTGGCAAACAGCAGCTTCTTTCCAAGAATATTTCCCAGACTGTTCACATACAGCATCTCTTCCTCATTGCTGTTGTAATTGCTTACATTGTCAAGAGGCGTTCCCTTGTCCCGGAATTTTCCATGGGGAATGTCTAGTACTTTCACCGTGTGAAGCTGTCCTTTATCCGTAAAAATACAGAATTTATCCGTATTCATACAGAAAATTACATATTTATTTTCTGTATCTGCCGCCTCTTTATTCCGCTCATAAGCAGAAAGATCAATTGTTTTTACGTAGCCAAAACGGTCCATCAAAAGCACTACTGGCATTTCCTCTACCTTTTTCTCCTCATAGACCACTTCCGCTGCATTTTCAATCTTTGTCTTTCTGTCTGTCCCGTACTCCTTCTGAAAACGGTTTAATTCCTTGATGATCACTTTTGCCATAGCAGTGCGGCTTCCCAAAATTTCTTCGTACTTTGCAATATTAGACAGAGTGATCTCATGTTCTTTCATCAAAGCCTCGATCTCAAGTCCGATTAACTTATACAGACGCATCTCTAAAATAGCCGCAGCCTGGCGTTCCGTAAACCGAAGATGCCTTGCATCTGCCTCGGAACCTTTATAACGGAACTGAATATTTTTTGTATTTCCGTTCATCAGACAGTCCTTGGCGTCCCGGATATTTTTGGAGCCTCGGAGAATCTCAATAATCAGGTCGATCACATCACAGGCTTTGATCAGACCCTCCTGCACTTCTTTTTTATCCAGCTCTTTGGCCAGCAGTGTGTTGTATTTTCTGGTGGCAATCTCATACTGGAAATTCACATGATGGCGGATGATGGGCACAATTCCCATGGTCTCCGGCCGGCCTCCAGCCACTGCCAGCATATTGACGCCAAAGGTATCTTCTAATCTGGTCTTTTTGTAGAGCATATTACAGAGATTTTCCACATCTGCTCCCTTTTTCAGATCCAGTACAATCCGGATTCCTTCTTTGGAAGATTGATTGGAAATATCCACAATATCGTTGGTTTTCCTGGTCTCTGCCAGATGATATACATCCATCAGAAATTTTCCAATATTGGCTCCTACCATGGTGTAGGGAATCTCAGTGATGACAAGACGCTGTTTTCCGCCTTTAACCTGTTCAATCTCCACCTTCCCCCGTATTTTTATTTTTCCCGTTCCTGTCTCATAAATATGCAGAAGATCCGCCTGGTTCACCACAATTCCCCCTGTGGGAAAATCTGGTCCTTTCACGTACTCCATCATCTCCTCTGTGGTGATATCTGGATTCTTCATATAGGCTTTCACACCGTCGATTACTTCTGAAAAATTGTGAGGGGGAATGCTGGTGGCCATTCCCACTGCAATTCCTTCCGCACCATTGATCAGCAGATTGGGCACCTTCACTGGAAGAACGGAAGGCTCTTTTTCTGTCTCATCAAAATTAGGCACAAAGTCCACTACATCTTTGTCTAAATCAGCCAGATAAGCCTCCTGGGTGATTTTTTGCAGGCGGGCCTCTGTATAACGCATAGCCGCTGCCCCGTCTCCTTCAATGGAACCAAAATTTCCGTGGCCATCCACCAAAGGCAGCCCTTTTTTAAATTCCTGGGCCATAACTACCAAAGCCTCATAGATAGAACTGTCTCCATGAGGATGATATTTACCCATGGTATCTCCCACAATACGGGCGCATTTTCGGTAAGGTCTGTCATGGCGAATTCCCAATTCGTGCATGTCAAAGAGAGTTCTGCGCTGTACTGGCTTTAACCCATCCCGCACATCTGGCAGCGCTCTGGCAATAATCACGCTCATGGCATAGTCGATGTATGATTTCTGCATTACTTCCGAATATTCTGTTCGAATGATCTGTTCCTTTTCCTCCATGGTATTTCCTTTCTATATATCCAACTCCGCATCCTGGGCATGTTCGTGAATAAACTCCCGCCTTGGCGGAACTTCCGTCCCCATCAACATCTCTGTGACGTCAGAAGCCATTCTGGCGTCTTCAATCTCCACTCGTTTTAAAATCCTTGTCTCTGGATTCAGGGTAGTCTCCCACAATTGTTCTGCATCCATCTCACCCAAACCTTTATAACGCTGAAGGTTAAAAGGCCCTTTGTGCCTTTTCCGGTATTTTTTCAAGGCCGCGTCATCATACAGATATTCTTCTTTTCCCTTTGACGGAATCGCCTTGTATAAAGGAGGCATTGCAATATAGATATGGCCCTCAAAGATCAGTTCCGGCATAAAACGGTAAAACAAAGTCAAAAGCAGCGTAGAAATATGCGCTCCGTCTACATCTGCGTCCGCCATAATGATGATCTTATCATAGCGCAGTTTAGAAATGTCAAAATCATTGCCGTATCCTTCGGAAAACCCGCAGCCAAAGGCGTTGATCATGGTCTTGATCTCTGCATTGGCCAGCACCTTATCAATACTGGCTTTTTCTACATTTAAGATTTTCCCCCGGATCGGCAGAATAGCCTGGTAGTTCCGGTCCCTGGCTGTCTTAGCGGAACCGCCTGCCGAATCTCCCTCCACAATAAAGATCTCGCAGACGGAAGGGTCCCGGCTCTCACAGTTGGCTAATTTTCCGTTGGAATCAAAGGAAAATTTCTGTTTCGTCAAAAGATTTGTCTTGGCTTTCTCTTCCGTTTTACGAATTTTCGCAGCCTTTTCCGCACAGGAGATCACCTTTTTCAAGTTCTCTAAATTTTTATCAAAATATAATTGGATCTCTTCCCCTGTCACTTTGCTGGTCACCCTGGCCGCATCCTGGTTGTCCAGCTTTGTTTTCGTCTGGCCTTCGAAACGTGGAGAAGGATGTTTGATAGAAATCACTGCAGTCAGCCCGTTCCGCACGTCTGCCCCTGTAAAATTCGCATCCTTTTCTTTGAGAATCCCCAGCTCTCTGGCATAATTGTTGATCACCGTGGTAAACACCGTCTTAAATCCAGTAAGATGCGTCCCGCCTTCTGCATTATAGATATTGTTACAAAAGCCCAGCACATTTTCATGAAATTCATTGGTATACTGAAAAGCAGCTTCTACCGTGATCCCTTCGCTCTCTCCCTGAAAATATACCACATCATGAACCGCTTCCACTTTTTTATTCAAATCTTTTACAAATCCCCGAATTCCCTCTTCCTCATGAAATTCGATATGTTCTACATCCTCTCCCCGCTTATCCTCATATACAATAGTCAGCCTGGGATTCAGATAGGCAGTCTCATGGAGACGGCTTTTCACATCTTCCTCCTTAAAACGGGTTTTTTCAAAAATCTCCGGGTCCGGCAGAAAATTAATCCTGGTTCCTGTCTTTTTGGTCTTCCCAATCACTGGAAGCATTCCCTGTTCTAATTCCACCACAGGATCGCCCTGTTGATATCTGTCATGGTAAATCTTCCCGTCTAAATGCACCTGCAGATCCAAAAAAACAGACAGTGCATTGACCACGGAAGATCCCACTCCATGCAGGCCGCCGCTGGTCTTATAGGCGTCATTATCAAATTTCCCTCCTGCATGAAGGGTGGTAAATACTAAACGGGCGGCCGACATTCCCTTCTCATGCATTCCCACTGGAATGCCCCGGCCATTATCTTCTATCGTACAGGAACCGTCCGCTTCTAAAGTTACATTTATCTTGTCACAAAAACCTGCCAGATGTTCATCTACAGAGTTGTCCACAATCTCATAGATCAAATGATTTAAACCTTTTCTGGATACGCTTCCGATATACATTCCCGGCCTTTTTCGAACTGCTTCCAGTCCCTCCAACACTGTAATATTCCCGGCTCCATATTCCTGATTTTTTGCCATTTTCAATTTCCTTCTTCCATATTGATACACACGTTCTATTTTCAACTGGATTATTGTACCACAAGACAATGAGATTTGCAAAGTTTTTCAGACCGTTTTCAGGACAGATAATAATTCCTCACAGGAATCATATCGTTCTTTAGGATTTTTCCGGGTACAAGTTTGAATTATTTTTTCCAGCTTTCGGGAGAGTCTCCGATTCCAGCGGCGGATCCCATACTGTTCACATGGAAACTGCCTTGGGTCTTTTCCTGTCAGAAGATGATACATGGTCACCCCCAGACCGTAAATATCCGTCCTGGCGTCAACCTCCTCCCCGGCAAGCTGTTCCGGCGCGGCATACCCTTTGGTTCCAAGGCTGACTTCCGGTATCTTCTGACCATTCCTCTTTTCCCACACTCCTCCAAAATCAATGAGTCGCAGATTTCCCCCTGGCTGCAGCATAATATTTCCTGGTTTCATATCACGATAGATCACCGGAGGCTTACAGTTGTGAAGATATCCCAAAACCAGACACATGTCTTTGGCCCAGCAAACCACATCCTCCTGAGACTGAGGTCCAGTTCTCTGCAGAATCTTTTCCAAAGTCTCTCCTTCTAAATATTCCATCACCAGATAACATACATCTTTCCCAGTAATCACCTCTTCCAATGCTGGAAAATATGGGTACTTCAATCTTTGAATCAGTTCTGCCTCTTTCTGTACCATAACACGAACCTGGTCCTTGTGATAATTCCTGATCTCTTTGATGACTTGAGTGCGCTTCCCCTCTCTGTCATATGCGGCATAGACCTGGGAAACTCCCCCTGCTCCCAGCAGGCCTTTGATTTCATAACGGTCTTTTAACACAGTTCCCGATTTTAACATAATTTCTCCCTTTTATTTTTTAGAACAAAGTGGGCAAGCCCACATCAACTTCCCTACCCCTCAATCTTGAGGGGATTGCACACTTTGACGCGCCGAGTGCAGTCGCTTTAGCGACATATTCCTTTTGCACGAGTGCGCATATTATTTTTATCTTCTTCTAGACCACAAATAAGTTTTCCCATATCCTGTTATAAAATTCCAAACTCTCACAAACCCTTATTCTAT
>JAAWBG010000125.1 GCA_022792535.1 Lachnospiraceae bacterium | reverse complement strand
AGATTTCAAAGATTATATAAATTTATTATAGAAAAATAGTTTTACTATTTAAAAAAGAAAAGAATGAAACATATGAAAGATGAATTGTTTATGTATTTGCGCCTCAATATGAAATTGATGCCTATTGATAGAGGAAATATATTTGAAGATCCTCTGAATGAAGTTTTAATGAAAAATGAAGATGGAGAAGTAACAGGTGGAGGAACATTTTTAGATAAAGATGGAAAACCTACTTCTTGTGACATTGAAATAAAAACAACAACAGAAAATAAAGACAAGGTAATATCCTTTTTGAAAAAATTAGATATTATAGCGAAAAAAAGTTATATTGAAATAAATGGAGAAAAAATAGAAATTGGTGCTTCAGAAGGTTTAAGCTTAGGATTAAATGGAACTGATTTAGAACAAGAAATATATGATACATATGATTCTAATATATTGTTAGAAGAAATAGAAGAAAAATTAGGAGATAACGGAAGATATTATAGTTATTATGTTGGAGATAAATATACCTATTTATACTTTTATGGCTCATCTTATAGCAAAATGAAAGAGATAATAGAAGAATATACAAAGACTTCTCCTATATGCGAAAAATGTGTGATAGAACCAATATAAGGAGTATGATATGAATAATGATTTATTTGTAAGAAAAATTGTATTTGAAAGAGAAAAGGTAGAGGATTTCAACACATATCCCTTTAACATTGAGGTTATAAAAGGCTTAGAAGAGATAGAACTACAAAAACCAGTTACTTTCTTTGTAGGAGAAAATGGGATTGGAAAATCTACTTTGATAGAAGCAATTGCGATTGCTCTTAGATTAAATCCTGAAGGAGGATCACAAAACTTTTGCTTTAGTACTAAAAATACACATTCAGAATTATCAAACTATATAAGAGTATTTACTTATAATAGGCCAAAGACAAAATTCTTTTTAAGAGCAGAGAGTTTTTATAATGTAGCAACAGAAATTGTAAGAATTAGTGAAGAAGGTGGAGGAGGTCCTTTATATAGTGCATATGGAGGAAATTTACATGAGTGTTCTCATGGAGAATCTTTTATAAAGCTAGTACAAAATAGATTTACAGATAAAGGACTTTATATTTTAGATGAACCAGAGGCTGCATTATCTGCCCAAAGACAAATGAGTTTATTATATTTAATTGACGATTTGGTAAAAGAAGGTTCGCAATTTATTATAGCAACACATTCTCCTATTTTAATTTCCTATATCAATGGTGAAATATTAGATTTAAACAATCGTTTTCAAAAAGTAAAATATGAAGATACAGAAATTTATCAAATATATAAAATGTATTTAGATAATCCATATGGATTACAAGAAAAATTATTTAATGAAGAATAGGAGATGAAAAAATGAAACTATTTGATTTATGGGAAATATGGGTTATCATCTATCTAATTTCAGCAGTTATTTTCGCACATTCTTTTAAAGTATCTAATCGGGCTATGAAAAAAGCAGGAGCTTTAACAATATTATTAGAATTATTTACTGCTTTTTTCTCTCTTTTCTTTATTCCATTTTTTAAATTTACACTTCCAAATGATATTAGTATCTATATTACATTATTTATTGTAACAATGATATATGCAGTAACAGATAGACTCAATATAGAATCCAGATATGGACTTGAACCATCTACATTTAGTATGTTAAAACAATTATCAACTGTTTTTATGATTTTATTTGGTATTCTTTTTATGAAAGAAGCATTTGTGGTAACTAGAATAATAGGGGCAATTATCATTATTTTAGCTAATATTCTTTTAGCTTTTGATAAAGGAAAAATCAATATCAATAAATATTTTATTATGAGTTTTGTTTCTAATTTCTTATTTGCTTTAGCAATGCTTATCAATGTGAATATCTCAGACTATTTTAATTTAGCTTTTTATACAATTATCACAGTATCTATTCCAGCTATATTTATTAAACTATTTGGAAGATATAAAATTAGAGATTTAAAAGAAGAATTTGAAGTATGTAATAAAAAAGAATTTTTATTATCAGCATTTTGCTGGTGTTTAATGTTAATTTCATCAGTAAAAGCATATCAACTAGGTGACGTT
>JAAWBG010000124.1 GCA_022792535.1 Lachnospiraceae bacterium | reverse complement strand
TTTTGCTGAATTAGTTTCTCTCAAAGCTACCAGTTCAGCTTCTCTTCTTGCAATCATCTCTTTTTCTGTTAGAATTTTACGCCCTTGAGTTAATAAACTCTCATTTTTCACTATACTATTAACAGAAAATGCAGTATAATCGCTTTCTTCTAATACATATTCTTTGCTTCCAATTAAATTTTTTTCATGTAATAAATAAACGGGAAGTGATGGATATAGATTTTGATAGCTTTGACAAGTCTCTTCTACAGAAGTTGCATTAGGATCTTCATATATAATCGTTTTTATTCCATTTTTTTCTGGAATAATTGTTAATGGTTTTTTAGATACTACTGTAGCAATAGCCCCCCATATACTATAGTGCATTTTATTTTCATAAAATTCACTTTCTCCATTAAATACTATAATTTTGTTTTCTGCCAAACTTGTTTCTTCTAAATCTGAATTATTTTCTTGTTTAATCATAGGTTTTCTCAAAAAATGAATCATCCGTGCACTTGTAACTGGTTTTCCCTCTACCATTTTCACTGTTGGAATATAATTTTCATAATCTACAAAACATGCACCTGGTTCAAAATCTTCTCCACTTATATATTGATCAATGTCAAAATCTAGTGAAACATTTATTTTTTCTAACAATTTCAAATTAGAAACACTAATTTCAGCATTTTCAATTAAAGTTATTTTACCTTGATATTTTTTTACTATAGTTTGATCATAAACATAAAATATAATTTCTTTTCCCAATTCATTATTATCTATTGTTCCTTGATATATAGAAAAATTTATACCATTCGTAGTCTCTTCTGATAGTTTATTATTAACTATTTCTTCTAAAATAATGTCTTTCCCTACTTGTTCAGCTTCTTCATTTTTCTCTAATTCGTTATCAGAAGCCTCAATTAAATCACTACTTGTTTCATTTTTTTCTACATTATTATCAATAGGCGCAATCGAATTTTCTTCTTGCTTTATATCAAGTTTGTTTTTTATTGTACTAGTAATTGATGAACCTGCACTTTCTATTTCTGATGTAATTACTTTTTTTCTTCTCTTTAAATTAAAACTTAATCCATCTTCATAAATATCAGTTAAAACTCTAAATGTATCATCATTCTTATAATTACCAATTAATCTTCCTTCTTCAGTAGATAAAATGAAAGCGTCTCCTTCTACAAGTTCAAAGCCTTTTGCACTTTTACCATCTGCATTTACAATTATTACATACTTTTTTTCAGTTTCTGTATCTAATAAATAATCTACCACATAAGCTTTTATACTAGAGCCATTCTCTTTCCTTAAATATATTACTTTAGAATTTAATGCCATAGTAACCC
>JAAWBG010000097.1 GCA_022792535.1 Lachnospiraceae bacterium | reverse complement strand
ATTTTCAGAAATTATAGTGGAGGTAAGATCACACCTCATATGATGCGTCATTTATATGCTACGGTTCTTTATCAAGAGTCAGGTCACGATGCAGCGTTTGTTCAGGAACAGTTGCGACATAGTGATGTAAATACTACATTGGGAACTTATGCTGCAGGTGATGCTAGAAGCTATGAAGTGTTGGAAAATATGTAGTTTGACGACAAAATGTATGGTATAATGTGGGAGGATGAATTGATATGTTGTCAATGGAACAGTATAAAATTATAGATGAGCAATTAGCGAAAGAAAACGCATCAGAATTCGTAAAAATGTTACTTGTTAAATATGGAAATACAGTAGAAACAATTGGTGAGTTATTAGATTATATTCCGAAACTCGCTAAGAAACAGTTGGAAATTAAGCAGAAAAGAATTAATCAGTATTCATGGGGAATGGATCTGATGATTGGTGATAGATATACTCATCCTGGAAAATATAAGAAAAGCGACATTCATAATAGATTTGTGATGCTGTTATATACTTGCAAAGCTCATTTTTTAAGTGGGAATACAGAATATAGCAGTGTATCCGGAAAAGCATTTTTAAATGAATTTGTAGAAATATTGAAAGAAAAGAAAGAATTTGATTATACCAATGAAGAAGATTGGGAATGGATTTATACAACGGCAGGCGGAGCAGATTGGTTGGAAAGTGTGATTAAGCAGAATATTGATAGTGAGTTTGTTAAACCAAAGAATACAAAGGTAACATGTAGATCATTTAAGAATATTTGGTAATGAATGATTGATTTCATTGTGTAAAAGTTGTGTATAAACATATTGACTGTTGTGTAATTAGTGTGTATAATATAAAAGCAGGGAGGAACACTAATGAAACAAAGAGATTTGATTAAAAAGCTGGAAGCAGGAGGCTTTGTATTTGATCATCATGGAAGTAACCATGATATATACAGGCGAGGAGAAAATGAATTTGAAACGGTTGAAAGACATAAAGAAATACCAGAAAGATTAGCACAAGCGATTTTAAAGAGACGGGGATTAAAATAGTCATTAAATAATGGAGGGAATGTTATGCAAGCAGTGTACCCAGTTTTGTTTACAAAAACGGAAGATTGTATTTTGGTTGAAGTTCCTGATTTGGAGGTTTTGACTGAAGGAAAAGATATGAAGAATGCTATTGACATGGCAAGAGATGCAATGGAGTTGACGTGTGTTGCTCTGGAAGATCATAAAAAAGAAATTCCGGCACCATCTGATACATTGGATATTACAAAAGGAACTTTTTCGGAGGATGGTGAAACCATTTTGTCTTTTGTTGATATTGATTCAGGAGAATATAGAAGAAAAATAGATACAAAAACAGTTAGAAGAAATGTGGCACTTCCGAGCTGGCTTAATTACGAAGCTGAACATGCTGGAATTAATGTTTCAAGAGTGTTACAAGAAGCTTTGATGAATGTGTTAAATGTAAAAAGAAATATATGATGTATGATTGGTGGATTGGTTTTGCCAGTCCATCAGTTATATTGCGGAGGAAATATAATGAGAGATGTGATGAAATATGAATTGGAAACAAAGAAGAAACATTTATTGAAATTACAGGAATATTTTCGATCAGATATCAAAGATATTGATTCGCCAAAGTATGAAGATAATGCGATAAATGCTTTACTGGAAATGAAGAAAGTTAAAACAGAGATTGAGCAGTTAGAGTATTATTTACAGTTGAAAACTTGATTTTATTGGAGGATGAAAATGGAATTCGCAAAATATTATGATGTATCTAAAATGGTTGACGAAATGCAGGTAAAAGAAGAAATATACTGTTATCCAACAGGGGACGATAAATTTAAAGGCGTTTATGTTTGTATGGACACAAATGATTTCTGGATCTGCCGTATCCTTAAAGGATATAATGAGGAATATGAGCAAGACGAGAATATGTATCTTGTAGAGAGGAACAGATTTAGCATATATGATGTGATGGATAAGTTGCATGATCAGTTTGGGAAGAAACTTCCTGAGTTCAAAGAAAATGAATTGTCATATGTGCAGAAAAATAAAGCACACGATTATTTCAGAAAATTTAAGACAAAAGATATTATCAAGGCAGTCATTATTTTGGACGATGAAGATGGATTATCTAATTGGGATTGCTGTGAAGCTGAATCATTAGAGAAAGCCATACAGGTTGTTGATGGTGGCTATGGAATTTTAAAAAATGTTGTGTGAAAAGGTGATACTATGGGAAAATATTTGGATCAATGCTGCAATGATGCATGGGATGTTATTCGTGGAAGAAAGAAAATTGTTGGAAATAAGATTATAGATATTGAAGGCGTAGAAGGAATTGAGAAGAAAAGTGAAGAAGTATATGGCTGGCTGGCACCAAATGGGAAATTTTATCCTGTGGAATTTGGAAATCATCAAGCATGGGCATCTGAATATCTCTTGAAACTGTATCGTGATGGAGAAATATCTGACAAACAAGCTAGACCTAATGATAACGGAGATGTAGGTGATTTATTGACTGATATGGGTTGGATTTTGATTCATAATCCTCATGGCTATGATTTTAAGATTACACGAAACCTATCAAAGAGAGTAACAAATAAACAGAAAGACTATTTACATAGTATTGGGAAGATTGATTTATTAGAGAAAGAGTTTGTATAGTAGGAAATAAATGTCTGATTTCAAAAACCGAGGTATAATTATGTTTAAAATAGGTGAAATAGTTACATGCAAAGATGTAAGAGAATATATACAATCACTGGAAAAGATGGATGAAGACACTTTGGAGATATGTACACAACCGTTTAGCCATTATATTTGCAAGTATGTAAATATATCAAATCTACATTTTTTTCAAACAAATGAAGATCTTGTAATAAAGTATTCAAAAAATATTAGAAATATTCCGCCGATAGTAGTCTCGCCATCTTTTGACGGCGAGAGAATAGTATATGATGGTTGTCATAGATGTAAAGCATTGATGAAAAATGACATCGAAAAAGTGATGGCACTTGTACCATATAAAACAACAGATAATAGATCAGTTGAAGATATCGAAAATAATAAACCAGTGGAACACAAATGTAAATATGGTGAATGCAATGATGGAAATTGTTGTTTTGATTGTATAAAGAGATTTGATTGTGGAGGTATATGTAATAAATGTTTTGGATTAGACAATCTTTGCTTATTGATTGAAAAGAATGTATCTTTATTTTGTGATGGAGTTTGGTAAGTATTAAAATTCGATTTTCATTGGGAGGTTTTATGAAAGAATTATTACAAAGCAAAGGATTTAGTCTCAATACCTATCCAGAAGGAAAGTTTTGGGAATTAACAGTTGAAGATGATGAGAATTTGAAGGTTAAAATCTGTAAAATATTTAATGCAGAAATTGAAATGACTGCAAACGGATCAGATATAGAAACACTGATTTTACAATGTGCAGAGGATTTTACAAAATGTATTTTCTATTATGACTGCAATCCATTTGATATGAAAACTGATGATTTTATAAAGTGTGTGGAGAAGATATAGTTGAAATGAAGGAGATAGATTATGAAAACAGGAGATAGAAAGTTAGGGTTTCAATATAGAGATTTAATTATTGAGCAACTTAAAAAAGAAATAAATCCAAGTGAAGAAAGACTACAAAAGATGATTAATAGACTTAATAATGCTTCTTCTGATGAATTAGAAAGAGTCTATGAAGCATT
>JAAWBG010000043.1 GCA_022792535.1 Lachnospiraceae bacterium | reverse complement strand
CTTCCGGTACAGATGAATCCCTATGACAGGGACAAGAGCGGGCCCAACTTCTGGCTGAGCTGTCTTTTGATTGAGGCGGAAGGGATGTGCAGACAGGTGCGGAGCGAGAAGGAAATGCTGTACCGGCCGGAGCATGGAAAGAGCTGCCCCATGGAGATCCTGGAAGCATTGGAAAGTATCCACGCAGAGGGAAGGCCCGTCTGGAAGCCCATGCACATGCAGCCCTTTTACCGGATGCAGGGTTTTGTGAACAGGGGAGAAGACACAGGAGCAGACATCTTCCAGAGAGGACTGTGCCTGCCCAGCGATATCAAGATGAAGGAAGGGGAGCAGGAGAGGATCATCGAAGTGGTGAGGGCCTGCTTTGGGTAAAAATGGAATGTATGAAAGTAAAGGTGAAAATAGAAGGAGAATCCTATGAAAGGACAGGAAAGAGATTTGCAGAGGAAGCGTATCTTTGACGTATGTGTCAGCCTGTTTGCGCTACTTTTTTTCGCGCCTCTTTTTTTGTGGATTGCAGTCTGGATTAAAGTGACATCAGAGGGGCCGGTGTTTTTTTTACAAAGTAGATTGGGAAAAGAGGGAAAAGAGTTTAAGATCCTGAAATTTCGAACTATGGTGGTGAATGCGGAACAATTGGGTACAGGACTTAAAGTAGAAGGAGATTTTGATGAACGGATTACAAAAGCAGGACATTTCCTGCGAAGAACCAGTTTGGATGAGCTGCCACAGCTCCTGAATGTTTTGTACGGTGACATGAGTCTTGTAGGACCGCGGCCGCCAGCAACGTACCATCCATATGAAGGATATGAAAGATATCCGGAATGGGCAAAGAAAAGATTTGCGATGCGGCCTGGAATCACAGGATTGGCACAGGTAAAAGTCAGGAATTCTGCTACATGGGAAGAGCGGATTCGGTATGATGTGAAGTATGTAGAAAGATTTCATTTGGCGTTAGACATGAGGATTCTTTTTTGTACAGTGCGACAGGTGATAAAAAAAGAAAATATCTATGCAGAAAAGCAAAAACATCACCTTGGATAAAGAAAAGGCAGAAAAAGAGAGGTGGAAAGAGAAGATGAAAGGGAAAGAAGTTCATTTGAGACCGATTGTGTCCTCTGATTTGGCACTGTTAAATAAATGGAAGAATCAGGAAGAAACATACCAGTACCTGGGAGGGGGATTTCTGCCTGTATCTGTTGATATTCAGAAAAACTGGATGGAAGAAATGATGGATACAACCGGAAGCAGCAAAAGGTTTATGATTGAAACCTCATCTCATCAGGCTGTAGGAATGGCTGGTTTATATGGCATTAACTGGATACACAGGAATTGTGAATTAGGTATTTTTCTTGGAGAAAAAGAAGCACGGGGAAAGGGTATGGGAAAGGATGTAATTGATGTCTTGGAGAGGTTTGCCTTAGACTTCTGCAATTTGCGTAAAATAAAGGTTTATGTAGTTGAAGAAAACCAGCCGGCAGTCCGGATGTATGAAAAGCTTGGATATTCCACTGCAGGGAAACTAATAGAGGAGCGCTATATCAAAGGGAAATATTGTTCTGTGCTGATTATGGAAAAGAAATTGAAATTTTTCGAGGGGGGGGGGGTAAAAGCAAGTACTCCTTTTTGAAGATTATCGAGAAAGAGGCGGCATGATGGAAGTAGCAATCCGCAGGTTTGAAAAAAAGGATATTCTCGATAAGATCCGTTGGATCAATGACGGGCGTAATAACCAATATCTGCATTATGAATTTCCACTCACCTATGAAAAGACCCTGAGGTGGTTTCAAAATATACAGGGCAATAAACAACGGTATGACGCAGTGATCGAGTGTGATGGCACAGGGGTAGGAATTATCGGTCTGCTGGAAATAAAAGAGCAAAAAGCAGAATATTATATTACTTTGGGCGAACAGGGATATGGAGGGAAGGGAATTGCAAAAAAGGCGACAGAGCTGCTGTTAGAATATGCTTTTTCCTGTTTGGGACTTGAAGAAATATATTTGTATACAGAAACCAGCAATATACGGGCACAGAAATTATTTACCCGCTGTGGTTTTCGGCAGATAGGTTTATTGAAAAAATCTGTGATGAACCGAGAAAATCTGGTGGACCGTTACCTTTATCAAATACAGGCGAAGGAGTTTTGGCAAGAGAGAAAAGCAGAGCAAAGGTTCTGCGAGACTCCGATCCAGAAACTTTCTGATGAGAAAAATGCTTTCTATGTAAAGAGAGAAGATTTATATCCGTTCTCTTTTGGAGGAAATAAAGCTAGAAAGGCATTGTATTTTTTTCAGGAGATGGATGCAGGAAATTATAATTGTGTTGTGACTTATGGAAGCAGCAGTTCAAATCACTGTCGAGTGGTGGCAAACTTAGCAGCGGCCAGAAATATGCCTTGTTATGTGATTGGGGCAAAAGAGGCATCGATCCCCACGTTTAACAGTCAAATGATGGAATTATTTGGGGCAGAGCTCTCTTTTGTACCAGTAGAAGAAGTGAGCCACAGGATAGAGAGAAAATTGCAGGAGCTTACAGAAACTGGGAAAAAGCCCTACTTTATTCCAGGTGGAGGGCACAACATCTTAGGAACCCAGGCTTATGTGGATTGTTATGAGGAAATCCGCAGATATGAGATAGAACATAAGATACATTTTGATTATATATTTTTTGCATCAGGGACAGGAACAACTCAGGCAGGGCTGATATGTGGTCAGTGGATGCGGCAGGATGATAGGCGGATCGTAGGAATCAGCATTGCAAGAAAAAATCCAAGGGGCAGGCAGGTTGTTTTGGACAGCGTTTATGAGTATTTATCTGAAAAGGAGATTCCATATACAGAAGAGGAAATTCAAAAAAGAACCATTTTTGAGGATTCTTATGCAGGTTCAGGATATGGCGGAAAAACAGAAGAAATTAGAAAGACCATTCGGAATATGATGATTCAGTTTGGGATTCCCATGGATGCTGTTTATACAGCAAAGGCCTATCAAGGCATGGAAGCTTATATAAAAGCACATGGCATAGAAGAAAAGAAAATTCTTTTTATTCATACGGGAGGAACGCCTTTGTTTTTTGATTCTTTGCTGGAATTGGAAAAAGAAGAGAAACAAAGAAAGTAGAATGATGGAACAGATGACAAATATTTTAATTTTGAGCGCAGGTACACGGAATAAAATTGTCCGCTATTTCAAAGAAACATTGACAATCAGAGAGGGAAAACGAAATGGATATGTAGTTGCCGCTGATATGAGCAGACTTGCACCATCTGTTTATGAAGCAGACCGCTTTTATCAGGTGTCTGCTGTGACAGAACCAGGATATCTGAATGAGGTGTTTGAGATATGCAGAAAAGAGAAAATTTCTGCAGTTTTAAGCTTGATCGATCCAGAACTTGGTTTGTTAAGTGATCATGAAGCAGAGTTTTCTGAATTAGGCGTTTCAGTTATTGGTTCCAGGCCTGAACTCTGTGATATGAGCCTGGACAAAATGCAGATGTATCAATGGCTGACAGAACATGGTTACCAGACTGCTAAAAGTTATACAGATAAAGAGACATTTTTTGCAGATATTGCCGCCGGCAAAATTTTCTATCCAGCCTTTGTAAAGCCCAGAACAGGAAGTGCGTCCATTTCTGTCTGCAGGGCGGAAGATGAAGAGACCGTAAAATTTTTGCTGAAGCATGGAAATGATTTGTTGGTGCAGGAATGTTTGGAAGGGCAGGAAATTGGAGCAGATATCTATGTGGATATGATAAGTAAGGAAATGGTCTCTGCCTTTACCAAAAAGAAGATTGCCATGCGGGCCGGGGAGACAGATAAGGCGGTTTCTTTTCAAGATGAGAGACTGTTTGAGCTGCTTGAAAAATTTGTGAAAGAAGCAGGATATGAGGGAGTTTTGGATGTAGATCTCTTTGAAATAGACGGAGAGTATTATATTTCTGAAGTAAATCCGCGTTTTGGAGGCGGTTATCCACATGCTCATGAGAGTGGGTGCAATCATGTGAAAATGCTTGTAAATAACCTTCGGGGAATTGTAAATAAACGGAGTGTGGGAGCTTATGAAGAAGGAATCTATATGATGAAATATAATGAGACAAGCATTCGGAAGTTTTCAAGTAAATAAGTGCAGGAAAAATCTGCAAGGGAGCAGCGATAGAAGCAGGAGCAAGGAGGAAATAACGGTGAAGACACTGGAGATGATGAGGAGAAATGCATTCTGGATTCTGGATAGCATAAAAGGAAGAAAAGTTCGAAAGGCGTATCTTACCATTCGAGAGATTGACCGATTAGATAGCGAAGATTCCAGAATAAGGAGATATCAGAAAAAAGCTTTTCAGAAGTTGAAACGTCACGTCTGTCAGACTACAGATTTTTATGCGGCTTTTTCAGAGTGCCAGTTTTCAGAATTTCCAGTGATTACGAAAAACGACCTAAAAGAAAATCTCGCTGGGTTTCTTTCGAAGGTTTACAAAAAAGAGAATTTATTTCAGATGGCTACCAGCGGGTCTACGGGGACGCCCTTTATCAGCTATCAGGATGAAGAAAAAAAGCGGAGGGTGAACGCAGAGATTATCTATTACAGTGAAAAAGCCGGCTATCGTCTGGGGCAGAACCTCAGCTATATCCGTACGATTGTGAAACAGAATCAGAAATCATGGCTGCGGCAGTTTTTGCAGAATCAGACATTGATCCACTGTGAAAAACTGGATGATGCAGGGATTGAAAAAATGCTGCGTCAGTTGGCGGAGAAATCAAAACAGGGACCGGTAACCCTTCTTGCTTATGCATCTACTTACACGGCTATAAAAAATTATGCTCAGAAAAAAGGAATAAAGAGAGCAGATAATATAAGGATCAGCGGTTTGATCAGCGGTGCAGAGATTCTCTATGATTCTACCAGGGAATCTGTGGAAAAATTGTTTGGAGCGAAGGCTTTTTCCAGGTATTCCAATGAGGAAAACGGAGTGCTGGGGCAGGAAGAAGGAAAAAATAATGTGTTTGTGATCAATGAAGCGGATTATATCATTGAGATTTTAGATGAAGAAGGGAACCCGCTGCCTGATGGGGAAACAGGAAGGATCGTGGTGACAGATCTGTATAATTATGGGATGCCGATGATTCGTTATGATACAGGGGATGTAGGAGCTATTACTACGGAGAAGATTCATGGACGCAGAAAGCGGGTGATCAGCGGATTTAGCGGAAGAAAAATAGATGTTATTTTTGATGTGGAAGGACGTGCATTATCGCCTTATGCCATTGTGAATAATATGTGGTCTTTTTCAGATATCCGACAGTTTCAGTTTATTCAAAAAGGGAAAAAAAGTTATTTCCTGAAATTAAATGCAGATATCAGCGAAAAAAGAAAACAGGAATTAATTACTATGCTGGAAAAGCTTTTGGGGGAAGGAGCAGAAATTGTATTAGAAGAAGTGAAGGAAATTCCAGTTCTTGCCTCTGGCAAGCGTAGATATATCGTAAATGAATGGAGGGCAGAAGATGCCAAAAGTTTATATTGAACATAGAAAAACGGGATACCCACAAAAAAGCTGCGGATTCGCCCCATCCATTCAGTATCCGGAGTATGCCTGGGATGATCTGAGCAAAGAGCCAAATGAGGTTTATGATATGGTGCGGGCTTGTCTGCATGGGTACGGCTTAGATGATGAACATTACGGGCTTTTGACCTGGAACCCCTTAGGAGAACTCATAAAGAAAGGAGACACGGTTGTCATAAAGCCCAATTGGGTGGAAGAGAAAAATGAGAATTCCAGAGAGGGGATCGAATGTCTGGTGACCCATGCTTCTGTGATCCGGGCGGTGATTGATTATGTGCATCTTGCATTGAAAGGCAGCGGACGTCTGATCGTAGGAGATTCTCCGATGCCGGATTGTGATCTGAAAACGCTGATGAAGGCGGCTGGATATGACAAGATCTGGGCTTCCTGCAGAGAAAGAGGAATCCCGGTGGAAGTGCTGGATTTTCGGGAAGATATTGTGACGGGGTTTGCAAATCAGGTAAAGCAGACCAGCGGGGATTCGGAAGTAATCGTTGATCTGAAAGAAGATTCTTTTTTTGCAGAGATCGAGGAAAAAGCGGGAAGATACCGCAATGGAATTGTGGATGCTACGAAAATGAATCGTTTCTATCATGCAGGAGGCCATCACAGATATGGAATCAATCGGGAAGTCTTAAAAGCAGACGTTATCATTAACCTTTGTAAACCGAAGACGCACCGAAAGGCAGGCTATACAGCAGCTTTAAAAAATTATATCGGCATATGTTCCCGAAAGATTTCCATTCCCCACAATGTAACAGGAAGCCAGAAAGAAGGAGGAGATACTTATTTTGGCCCCAGGATCATCTTCGGTACAGAAGGGAAACTGCGGGATATGGAGACATATGCGTTGTCAAAAGGACAGAATGCGAAAGGCAGGCTGTTAAAATGCATGCGTATTCCATTTTGGATGTTTCGCAGGATTACGCACCAGAAATATTATGGAACTGGGAATTGGTACAGGAATGATACAATCTGGCGGGCAATTTTAGACATCAACCGGATTATGGTATATGCAGATAAAAGGGGAAGATTGAGAGAAAGTCCTCAACGAAAATTTCTGACAATTGGAGATATGATCGTAGCAGGAGAAAAAAACGGACCATTAGGACCCTCGGCAAAACGGATGGGAATGGTGTTAATTTCAGAAGATCCAGTGGCTTTTGACCGGGCAGCAGTCAGGGTTATGGGATTTGATGAAAAAAAACTACCAGTCTTGAGCAATATTTTCCGGATAGGGAAATATCCGATGAAATACAGTCAAAAAGTATTTGTCGATTCCAATGACCAAAGGATGGCAAAAAAGGAATTATCAGAAATGCCCGCCGCGCTGCATGGATGTTTTCAACCAGCGGAAGGTTGGGACTGCATCCGCCGAAAAAAGATCTGTTATGTGGCAACAATTCCAATGACGTTGAAAGCGTTTGTCTTGTCAGAAGCGATTTATATGCATGAGCATGGGGGATGTGATATTACCTTTATCAGCAGTGAGACAAGCGAAGAGGACAGACAATTTATAGCGGAGCTGCCAGAATATATTCATTATTATGCTTTAGATCTCCGTCGTGGATTCAGTTTGTCTGGGATAAAAGCCATCAAAGAGATGAGACGGATCTTTGAGAAAGAAAAGTTTGACATGGTGCAATATTCTACGCCTTTTGCTTCCCTGTATGCATCTGTTGCAGCAAAACGGGCAGGTATTCCAGTAAGGCTTTACTGCCAATGCGGAATGGTGTATGTGGCATATGCGGGCTGGAAACGCATGATTTTAAAACAGGCAGAAAAATATATCTGCCGAACATCCACCTGGGTGGAGCCAGTCAGTCATAAAAATCTGCAGTTGTGCTGGGAAGACAGAATCTATCCTCGCACAAAAGGTTCTGTTGTATGGAATGGAAGTTCAAACGGTGTTAACCTAAAGAGATTTGACAGTTCTCAAAAAGAAAAGTGGCGTTTTGATGTAAGAAATCAATATGGTATTTCCCAGGAAAGTTATGTAATTGGATTTGTAGGAAGAATCTGCCGGGACAAGGGCATCAATGAACTGCTGGAAGCGGCTCGAAACATGCTGAAAGAACATACAGATATCGTATTATTTTTAGTAGGCCCAAAAGAGGGAAGCGAAAAAATACAAAAAGAGCTACGGATCTGGGCCCGGAAAAGCCGGCAGGTAGTATTTGCAGGATTTGTAGATCATGCAGAAAAATATATGGCTGCTATGGATGTTCTAGTATTTCCCAGCTACCGGGAGGGGTTTGGAAATGTAGTGATCGAGGCAGAGGCTATGAAAGTTCCAGTGATTGTGAGTAATATTCCGGGACCGACAGAAGGGATGAAAAGGAATGAAACAGGTTTGGTGGTTCCCGCAAGGGAAAGCAAAAGTCTTCAGAAAGCTATGGAATATTTATATCGGAATCGGGATGTGGGAGAAAAATTTGGACAGGCAGGAGAAAAGTTTGTGAAAACACATTTTGCCCAGGATAAATTGAATCAAAAAATATTACAAGACAGGATCAGACTGCTGGAAACAACCATTAGGAGAAAGGTATGAAAGTCTTACTCACTGCAAATACGTATTATCCATTTCAGGATGGCGTATCTGTTATAACAACTTATCAGGCTGAGGGACTTGTCAGAAAAGGCCATCAGGTCATTGTGCTGACGTCTGCCTGCGAAGGAAGACCAGAAAAAGAAACAGTGAATGGAGTAGAAATTATCCGCGACAATATTCGGACGGTCCATGCCATTCACAGAGGCGGAAAAAGAGAATATCAGAAAAGAATAATTGCCTGGAGTAATGAAGTAGATGTAATTGTCAATGTATGTACTCAGACAGCGAGAACAGACTGGATGGTTCCCGTTTTAGATCAGATTACCTGTCCCGCATTTTTATATCTGCATGGAATGACAGATTTTTCCTGGAACAAAGTATACCTGACTTCTGTAAAATCTGTGTGCTCAAAATTGTGGAATAATCTGCGCTGGGGCTGGTTTTATAAATTGCAGGCTGAAAATTTCAGGAAGTATGCACGTGTTTCACAGCTTCATGAATGCGACAGAGGGAATCGGTATTTCTGTAAAAAATACGGAATTCAAGGTGAGATCATAGGAAATGCGGCGGACGGTCTGTTTTTTGAAAAGTACGAGGAAAAAAAGGCAGAGGAACCTTATATGGTATGTATTGCCAATTATGTGGAAGGCAAAAACCAAATGCTTTGTCTGGAAGCATTTTACCGGGCGAGACTTCCCAAAGAGTGGAAGCTGTTATTTGTTGGAAGCAGTGAGACAGAATACTATCGGAGACTGATAGAGAAAAAGGAAGAACTGGAGCAAAAATGGGAGCAAAAAAGAGAGATCTCTTTTCTGGTGGGAGTATCGCGAAAAGAGATTGCTTCCATTGTAGCCGGAGCAGAAATATATTTGTTTGGAAGTAAGTGGGAGGTATTTCCACTTTCTATTGTGGAAGCTATGGCGGCGGGAGTTCCTTTTATTTCCACAGATGCAGGATGCGTCCGGTATCTTCCAGGCGGAGTGATTGTAAAAAATGCAGAGGATATGGCTTATTGGATGGAAAGATTTTCGGAAGAGAAAATGCTGAGGGAATACATGGGAAAAATGGGCCATATATATGCCAGACGACATTTTCAGATACAGGATAAAGTTGATGAGTTTGAGAAAAATCTGAGGGAATTATGTAATAAAAATAAATAGTAGGAAATGAATTATTGAAACCGGAGAAAGGAGACGCAATGCAGAGAAAAAGAATGAATTCTATGATTATGATACAAAGTTTGATGATCATCGCAGCACTGTCTGTAGGTTTTCTCTGTATAACCAAAGGAGCAGATGAATATTTATGGCTGCTTCCCTGTCTGTATACGCTGTGTTTTCTGCTGTTTATGGTTGGAAAATGGTATTTTACCAAAATGTCGGTTCTGATTATCAACGGCTGTTGTTTCATCCGTTATGTCTGTCTGCCTTTTGCATATTACTATATGAACGAAGGCGGATTGTCTGTGATCAGTGATCGGTTATTTTATAACGGTCCGGTGATTTTTATTATGTTTTGGGAAATGTTTGCGATTTTTTTCATAATTTTTTTGTCTGCCCACAGGGTGTATGAGAGGGAACAGGAAATCAGACAGATAAAGTTGAGTGATAAGATGACAGGGGGATCAGCCTTTTTTATTCTTATGGCGGGAATTATATTGGTCGTTTGGAATCCAAATCTGCTTCACCTTGGACGAATGTTTCACGGGATTACCGCTGAGAGTTCAGCTTTGGTAAGTTTTATCTATAACAGCGCTTCGGTGATTTTGGCATTATGGGTGATTCTGTTTTTAAAAAAAACGAAATATATTCGAAGCGACAGTTTGAAATGTGTCAGTTCTTTTCTCATTTGGTGTGTGTTTTCCCTGGATTGTTCCATTGATGCATTTGGAAATATTGGAAGATGGGGGCTTGTTATAAGACTTTGTGTTGGATTGTTTATTTTTCAGGGATTGTATAGAGAGCAATTTCGGTCGCTGGTGATTTTGGCGGGAGTGTTTGTGGTAATCAGTGTTTTTTACCTGACTCTTGCAAAATTTGAGCATACCATGGGGGATCTGGATACCTTGTCGTCTTTAAAATTGATCTTTAGTTATAAATCTTTGAATGCTTATTGCGACGGACCCACGAATATTGCCTATGCTGTCAAAATGAAAGCAGAAAGTGGAAACCAGTATTCGGTACTGACGCTGGTCAATGATATTTTTGGCAATTTTCCAGTCATCAACCATTTTTTTTCGGCAGAGAACCGCTCTCCGATTTATTTTAATCTGGCAATTTATGAAAGCGGAATTGCCAGAGATCAGATCTGCCCTTTATCAGGACAGGCTTATGGGGCTCTGTATTATCCAGGCGTATTTCTGCTGAATGGAATAATCACCTATGCTGCTATGAGAATGGATGCAGCCAGCGAAAAGGAGCAGGAGATATTGAAAAAGTACATTTTAAAATATCTGGCAGTGGTATGGGGATTAAGTACATTTTTAAATCTGAATATTATATTCCAGATGCTGTGGATCGATATGCTGCCGCTGGTTTTGATACAATGCTTTAACTATGAGATTGTCTGGAAAAAACATTTTTATAAAAACGGTCCTAATACTGTGAGAGGTGAACTGTGAGGAGAAGAACATGTTAAAAGAATTTACGAAAAAAGTGATAAACCGGGGAAAACAATTTTACAAAGACAAAGGAAAATATTCTCTGATCGACAGATCTTCGGGCAGTGAAAAGATGTGTTATATTTTATCAGGTTACAAGGAATATCTTTGGGATATTGTATTTGAACGGATTGCGGCATTTGTTCCCAAAGATGTGGATGTCTGCATCGTATATTCCGGAGGCATGGGTAAGACTACGGATCTAGAGCAGATTGCAGAAAAATATGAATGGAGCTATCTGGCAACCAAGCGCAACCAGCTGTGTCTGTCTCAGAATATTGTTCTGCAGATTTTTGATCAGGCGAAATATATCTATAAGTTAGATGAAGATATGTTTGTAACAAAAGAATTTTTCACGCAGACTTGGCAGACGCTGGAACGGGTAAAAAGAGAAGGGCGTTACGCAGTGGGCCTTGTGTCATGTCTGACTCCGGTGAATGGATATGGTTATATCCCATTGCTGAAAAAATATGGGAAGTTAGAAGAATATGAAAAGAAATATGGGAAAGCGTTTTACAGCGGCGGCGGTGAAAATGATGCAGTTCTTTTTAATTCAGAATTTCCATTTTTTATACAGAATATACCAGAACTGAAAAATATAGATCTTCTTTCCAAACGGTTAAGTCAGGAGGAGTTTTCTTATTCTATCTGCCCGACCCGCTACAATATAGGCGCTATCTTATTTGAACGGGAACTCTGGGAAAAGATGGGGCATTTTGATGTTTCTCTGGGTGGCTGCGGACTGGGGCAGGATGAAGGACAGATGTGCAAACATATTATGGAACGGTCAAGAGTTATCGTAATTGCAGAAAACTGCGCAGTGGGTCATTTTGGGTATTCCATCATGGTGAATAAAGAATGGATTGCATATTATCAAACCCACAAAGAAGAATTTGAAATAACGCAATAGGAGCTGCAACGTGAAATCCATAGGAAAAAATGCTGTTTTTAATGTGATATACAGAGGTTTGAATATTGTTTTTCCTCTTGTAATATCAGTATATGTTGCACGTATTTTGAATGCAGATGGCATTGGAAGTGTGGCCTCCGTACAAAATATTGTGACATATTTTACTTATATTGCCTGTCTGGGAATTCCTGCTTACGGAACGAAAGTGATTGCAGGATATATGAATAACAGAAAGGAAATGTCCAGAACTTTCAGTGAGCTTTTGTGCATTAATATTATTTCGGCAGTAATAGCTTCCTCGCTCTATGGTATCCTGATCGCTGTTGTACCATTTTTTCGGGAAAAGATATTGCTGTATCTGATCATTGGTTTATTAATCCCATTCAGTGCTGTCAATGTGGAGTGGTTTTATCAGGGAATAGAAGAATATGGTTATATCATGAAACGCAGCTTTGTTGTGAAAATCCTTTGCCTGGTGTTAACTTTTTTGTGGGTAAAAGACAAAGGTGATCTGGCCTGGTATGCATTGACCATCACATTAGCCACAACTTTAAATTATCTGTTTAATGTGATTCATATAAGAAAATATATTGCCTTTTCACTGAAAGATCTGTGCATGAAAAAGCATCTGAAATCTATTCTGATACTGTTTGCCGCATCTATTGCAACAGAGGTATATGTGCTGGGGGACACTACAATGCTGACTGTGATCCATGGAGATACAGCGGTTGGTTATTACTATACCTCAATGAGGATCATAGCCATCATTCGTACCTTAGTGGTATCTGTTGCTGCGGTCTGGTATCCAAGGCTCAGCTACTATTATCTGAATGGATTTCAGGAGAAGTTTAAGAGTTTTACAGATAAAGGAATCAATCTACTGCTTCTCTGTACGATTCCTTCTTGCCTGGGCATTATGCTGCTGGCAGAAGATATTATTCCCGTTGTGTTTGGAAAGGGGTTTGCAGCATCTATTGTCAGCACCAGAATTCTGGCCGTTTCTATTATAACAGTGGCCTTAAGTAATTTCATAGGCTCTCAGCTGTTTGTGGTGATCGGAAAAGAGAAAATGACATTTTTTTCTACTGTGGCAGGAGCAGTTGTAAATATCTGCTTGAATCTGCTTTTGATCTTTCGATTTGGACATTATGGCGTTGCCGTTGCCTCTGCCTTTACAGAGTTCTGTGTTACAGCCTTTCAATGGTATGTGCTGACCAGAAAAACTGGTATGAAGATAAAATTATATGATCTGAAGTCTATTGTGGCGGCAAGCCTGGTTATGGCAGGCGTAGTATCTGGGATTAAGATTTTTTTTACCGGAAATGAAGCGGTTCGGTTGTTTTCAGGGGTGTGCCTGGGCGCAGTATCATTTTTCATCACAGCTTTTTTTATGAGAAACAGTATCTTGTGTGAAGGAGTAGACTGGCTGAAAAAGAAGAGGAAGAAAGCATGAGATTTTATTTTGTAAGGATTTCGAGGGATAGAATGATCCTGGCTGATAAAGTATTTGGAGGATGACGATGATACTGAAAGAATATATAAAAAGTTTTCTGAAAAACAGGAAATACATGCTGTTTCTGATTCTTACCATGGTGTTTGCATATGGCTGCTATTTTACCTATGATTCCATTCATATAGACGATACTGCCATGGGAAGATATTACGTAGACGGCTGGATGCTGAGGCAGGGGAGATGGGGAATCTATGTTTTGACGAATCTGTTTCATATGACAGAGTATCGTCCCTTTATCCACAAATTCTGCACGATGGGAAGTCTGTTTTTTGCTTGTTTATTGTTGTGCAGCATTTTAAAGAGGGCGTCCGGGAATAAGATCAAAGATAATCTGCTGACTGCTTTTTCCTGCCTGTTTGTGACTTATTCCATGATCAATGAAATATTGTTTTACGTGGGAAGCCAATGGTCTTCTACGATAGATTATGTCTTTACCGCAGGGGCAGTGTGGCTTTTATTAAAAGAAGAGAAAAGAATATGGGATTGGATTCTGGCGGTTTTATCTCTGTCCTTTGGGATTTCTCTCTATGAAGTATCAGCCTCTGTCTATATTGTGCTTGTTGTGATCGTTCTGCTTATTAAAAATCACTATCAGGAGGAAGAACTCAGGAGCATCAAAGATTCTGTCAGGCAGGGACTTCCATTAGCAGGAGTGCTGGTCTGTGCTGTCATTTGGCAGACGCTGATCGCCTATATGTTTTTGGCAGTGTCTGGATTAAGTTCTACGCTGCGGATTGGAGATTCTCTGTGGATTTCCGGGAATCCCATAAATGTGTTAAAAACTTTTATCTCTCAGATGGTAACTGTTTACGGAATCCATGCCATTTTTTATCTTCCAGTTGCAGAGTTGTTGGCGGCAGGTATTTGTAATTTGATATTTTTTATCCATGCTCTCTGGAAAAGAAAGTGGAATCGTGCATTTTTATGGATGATTTTGGGGATTGGCAGTTTGTCTATGTCTTTGATTGCAGGGGCGCCGGCTTATTACAGAGCCGGGCAGCAGGTATTTTCTATTTATACAGCATTTCTGTTCTGTGTCATTCTTTTTCTGATATCAGAGAATAAACGTTCCAGATGGATAAACCTGGCATATTTGGGAATCGCATATTTGATTATCTGCCAATGTGTGGATCTGAATAAATGGGAGTATGTGAATTACCTGATTGATCAGGAGGAGCAGAGGGTGGCAGTGACAATTGGAAATAAACTGGAGCAGGAATATGACCTGACAAAACCAGTGGTGTTTGTGGGGAAATACCGGTTTTCCAATAATATCAGAAAGTACACGCATGTGAAAGAGGGATCTTCGAAAGACCTTTTGGCAAAAAAGATGATGAATCAGGTTCCCTTTCCGGTGGGATACCGGGATGTTTACATAGATGACTACGGGTATAAGTATGTAGAGCTGCACAATTCTATCCTGGCCTGGGGTGTGTCAGCCTTCGGTGAGGTGAATACAGAAATATTAAATTATTTTGGGATGCTGGGGTATGAATTGAAGCAGGGGACTCTGGAAATGTATCAAGAGGGCGTGAATCTGGCATGGGATATGCCGGCCTATCCACAGTTGGGTTATATTCGGGATTGTGGGGATTATATTCTTGTTAATTTTGGAGAGTAACTGTTTTCAGAAAATCTGCCAGATATAATTTACTGTGTCTGAGAGAGGGAGATGAGAATTGTTTTGAAGCAGATATGTGATCTGAAACAATGTACCGGCTGTATGGTTTGCTATGATAGTTGTCCCAGAAAGGCAATTGAGCAGCAGGAAAGAGAAGGCTTTTTTTATCCTGTTATAAATGAGCAGATCTGTATCGGCTGTGGGCTGTGCGCAGATGTATGTCCCACATATCATGCTGTGTCGGAGAAAAGGCCGCTTGCTGACACAGCTTATGCTGTTTTTCATAAGGACAAACAGGTCCGGGACAGTAGTTCTTCTGGCGGTGTATTCTACAGTCTGGCAAAAAGCATACTTGCAGAAGGCGGAGTGGTATATGGCGCTGCCTGGACCAAAGAGGTAGCTGTGAAGCATATTCGTATTGACTCTGCGGAAGATATTTCTCTGCTGCAGGGAAGCAAATATGTACAGAGTGATATGAGAGATATGTACAATACGGTAAGAGCAGATTTGCAGACCGGAAAGAAAGTACTGTTTTCCGGTGTTCCCTGTCAGATAGCAGGGCTGCAAAGTTATCTGCAAATAAAATATGACAACCTATATACCTGTGAAGTCTTATGTCATGGGAATGGTTCGCCTGTTATTTTTGAGGAACATAGAAAGTATATAAGCCGTACCTGTGGTTCAGAGGTTGTGAAAGTAGATTTCCGTCATAAAACAGAAAAAAGGTGTCAGAATCTTGCCATAGGATTTCAGAATGGAACCAGTGTTTTGATCAACAATCCTATGGAGGATTGGTATTATTATGGATTTCTAACGGGTATTGTATTACGGCCTTCCTGCTATCAGTGCCAGTATGTTGGTACAGAGAGAATGGCGGATATTACATTAGCAGATTTTTGGGGATTGAAAGAAGGCAGTATGAAGTTTCCGGATCATATAACGTATCCCTCCTTAGTGTTTGTAAACAGCAGAAAAGGTCAAACATTATTTCAAAAAAATATAGAGAACTGGGAGATAGTAAGGCGTTCTGTGGAAGAGGCAGTATGGGGAAATCTGTCTTTGCGGCGTGCGCTTCCAGAGCATAAGTGGAGAAAAAAATTTTTTAAAGAATACCATGAATACGGATATGAAAGAGCGGGGGAAAAATGCCTGATTCCACATTTTGATTGGAAAGACAGGATAAAGAAGATGATTGGAAAGAAAGCCACTGCATTTCTTGTGAAGGTGTTGAAGCGATGAGAGATCAATTGACAGCAGGGATTATTACATATCACGAACCATATAGTTATGGAGCAGATCTGCAGTGCCTGGGACTGCAGCTGTTTCTGGAAGGATTGGGATATAAGGCAGAGATCATAGATTATTCTATGGGCGCATATCAGGAACTGCGCAGAAAGCGTCCTTTTCGTTCTCTGCTCCAACGGGGCATACGTTTTTTTAATGATCCAAAAAGATTTTTGAAGGTAAAAAGAAATGCATCCGAAATTACCAGACAGGCATTGCCTTTTCAGGAACAGTTAGAGATCAGAAATCAGAAATTTAAAGAATTTCAGGATAAATATTACAATCTTTCTCCTCAGAGATATGAGAATTATTCTGATCTGAAAAACAATTGTCCTGTCTATTCTGCCTATATTTGCGGAAGCGACCAGATTTGGAATCCGGGTTTTTGCGACATGGATGAAAATTATTTTCTGGGATTTGCACCGAAAGGAAGGCGGATTGCATATGCGCCGAGCTTTGGTGTACAAGAGCTTCCCAGAGTTTGGCGGAGAGAATACCGGAAGCGATTGAATAACATTGACTTTTTGTCAGTTCGGGAAAAAACAGGTGCAGAGATGATAAAAAAACTTCGGGGGGGGGGTAAAAACAGTTCCAGTTGTTATGGATCCTGCGTTTTTGATTTCCTGCGATCAATGGCTTGAGATCGCGGATGATTCAGAGATAAATCTGCCATCAGAATATATTTTGACGTATTTTATTGGGATCGACGAATATAGCCAGAAACTTTTAAGAGCTGCAAAGCGGGCTTTTCCAAATGATGAAATTATAAATCTGGTTTTTGACCAGTCTTCCTATGGTCCCTGCGATTTTATTAAGCTGATCAGTCGGGCAAAGTTTGTCGTGACCAATTCTTTTCACGGAGTGGTTTTTTCCATCAATCTGAATATTCCTTTTGCTGTGGGAAAAACATTGAAAGATTATGGAAATTCCAGTGCGTTCAGCCGTATGGATGATCTGCTGGAGAGCTTGGGACTGAAAAACCGGATTTATGATGGAAAAACAGAGTTGAATGATTCCTGGCTCCAGTTAGATTTTGCAAAAGTGAATGATAGAAAGGAAAAATTGCTTCAAAGCTCTGAAAACTATTTAAAGGATGCCCTGATACAGGTTTTGGAAAGAGGGATATGCGAAAAGGATGCATTGTGAAACAGATAAATTATGAAAAATGAATCATGAAAATAGGTGAATCATGGTAATGGATAGATTATAAAGCAAAATCCAGTAAGGGGTATGTATGGGAAAGAAAGAATCAAATGCGTCACGTGAGCTGATGGTGAATACAATTATTTTCGGATTTGGGACAATAGCGTCCAAATTCATTATGTTTGCGCTGCTGCCAATCTATACAGCTTACCTGACAACTGCAGAGCTAGGCGCGGCAGAGCTGGTAGTGAATGGCATGAATTTATTATTTCCCATTGCCACCATCAATATATTAAGCGCTTTGCTCAGATATGGGATGGATGAAAAGAAGGATAAAAAGAAAGTTCTGCAGAATACGGTGATTGTGGCCGTGGCTGGAATTACAGTGGTGGGATGCAGTATTTATGCGGCAGACCTGCAAAGTATTTTGACAGAATGGAAGTTTTACCTGCTGCTGTTGCTGCTATGCTATACCTTTGCCCAGGTTTTATCTGTATTTGCAAAAGCTCTGGGGCAGACAAGAGTATTTGCAGTTGGAAATATTTTTTATACATTGTCTTTATTTGTTATCAGTATTGTTTTGCTGAAAGGATTTCACAGAGGAACCGCAGGTTACCTGGAAGGCATGATTTTTGCAAATATCCTGACTTTTCTATATTTTGTCAGGACGCTGCATTTGGAACAATATATCGTATGGGGAAAGCCGGACAAAGTGCTGCTGAAAGAAATGGTCTTTTTTTCTCTTCCCTTGGTCATTAATTCTGTTTCCTGGTGGGTCGCCAGTTTCTGTGACCGTTTTGTATTGGAACGATATCTGGGAACAGCAGCAGTAGGAATCTATTCTGTTTCATCTAAAATTCCAGCAGTGGTGTCTACTGCCGCATCTGTGTTCATGCAGGCATGGGTATTGTCTTCCATCAAAGAATACCAGCAGGGAACGAATGGCGTCTTTTTTGATGCGGTTTTCCGGAAATTCAGTGCATTTTTTATTTCCTGGGCAGCGGTCATTCTCTGTCTGTGCAAGCCGATCATGCCATATTTAGCAGGAGGAGAATTTCTGGATAGTTGGCGGTATGTTCCATTTTTGCTGTGCGGGGCTGTGTGGAACGGATTTGGAGGTTTCTATTCTGCTCTGTACACTTCCGCTAAAAAAAACACAGCGGTTATGGTTACAACTCTCTGTGGAGCCGGACTGAATGTGATTTTGAACTTTGCTTTGATTCCCAACATGGGAATTCAGGGAGCCGCGCTGGCAACAATGATATCGCAGTTGGCGGTTGCTGCTTTCCGGATGGCAGATTCACGCCGGTTTCTTATATTTCAGGTGGAGTACAAGCGTCTGGGACTCAGTGTGTTATTGATCTTACTAGAAAGCGGCGTACTGCTTTCTGGTAAAGCAATGTTTCCGGCGGCAGTAATATGCCTGATAATCATTACCGTTTATTTTTCAGAGATCAGGAAAACAGCAGTTAAAATACTGAGGAATATCAAACAGAAAGGGTGAAAAGCATATGCCAAAAGTTTCAGTGATTATGGGCGTCTACAATGGAAAAAACGGTCTGAAAAGAGCCATAGATTCCATTTTAAATCAGACATTTGAAGATTTTGAATTTTTGATCTGCGACGATGCTTCCACAGATGGAAGCAGTGAGATTTTAAAAGCATATGCTTTCAGAGACAGGAGGATTAAGATATTTACCAACAGGAAAAACCGTAAACTGGCTGCATCATTAAACCGTTGTATCAGAGCTGCATCCGGGGAATATATCGCAAGGATGGACGATGATGACTATTCCCATAGAGAACGTTTGGCAAAGCAGGTGGCATTTTTAGAACAGCATCCGGAATACGCATTTGTAGGAACAGCAGCGGCTCGTTTTGATAAAAATGGAATATGGGGAAAGAGTTTTGGAACGGCATATCCTGATTTAAAACAGTGTTATAAAAAAGTACAGTTTATCCATCCTTCTGTTATGATGCGCAGTGACCTTTTAAGAGAAGTAGGTGGTTACACTGAGAATAAAGAAAATGAAAGATCACAGGATTATGACCTGTGGTGTAAGTTTTATCAGAAAGGCTATCAGGGTTGTAATCTGCAGGAGACGTTGTTCTATTATAGAGAATCCCAGAGATCCATACAAAAAAGAAAGAAAAGATATCGGATTGATTTTCTCAAAAAACAGCTTCGCTGGAGAAGGCGGCTGAAACTTCCCGTTTGGTATGATATCTACGCATGGATAGAGGTATATAAGATTATGATGCCTAATTTTATTTTATTACATATGCGAAAACGAAGATTGCAAAAGGGCTTGTCTTAAGTGAGAGAAAAGGAGAGCGGAAATATGTTGATAATACAGAGAATCTATAACTTATCGGGAAAAGCCACAAGGAAGTTGCGGGATAAAAGAGCCAGAAAGAGATTCCACAATCCTGGCGTAAGCATTATCAGCAGCAATTGTGTGGCAGGGGTGTTATACCATTCTCTGAATCTGCAGTTTCGAAGCCCTACTATCAACCTGTGGTTTGAAAATGAGGATTTTATAAAATTTTGTGAACATCTGGAACATTATCTGAGCCTGGAATTGACAGATGTGAGAATGGGGGAGAAGGAACATCCACATCCCATCGGGTATCTGGAAGATGTTAAGATCTACTTTCTTCATTATCATTCTATAGAGGAGGCCAGGGAAAAGTGGAATGACCGGAAAAAACGAGTGGACTTTCAGAATATCAGGATCATCCATACAGACCGGGATGGGTATACAGAGGCGTTGGAACGACGTTTTTTTCAACTAAATTATCCCAAAATTCTGTATTGTTCTGAAAATCGTGGGGGGGGGTATAAAGGAATTATTCTCCAGAGACCAGATAGAATCAGACAGGAACAGGTTGGTCCCATCACCAGTTATGGCGACCTATTGGGGAGAAAAAACTATGAAAAGGGCATTGACATCATAGAGTTTTTGAATTCAGGGGATTGTATCACCCGAAAGGAGCTGCGGAATGAATAATACGGTAATCTTGAAAAAACTTCCAGAGAATAATCGGGGTTATGGAAATCAAAGACAAATAGACCAGGCTGTGGGAGAGGGACTGAGAAATTTTTTTCAGCAGGTTTATGGTAAAAAAATAGAAGAATGTATCAAATCCAATGATACAGTTGTGCTAAAACCTAATTTTGTTGCAGAGATGAACTTTAATGTCAGCCGGGACAAGCAGGAGATGGAACATCCCAATGATTGTTTCATTACAAATATTGCGGTGATCAAAGGAATCTTAAAGGAACTGAATAAGATCAAAGATCTGAAAGTAATGATTGCGGAATCTCCCATGCAGTTTTGCAGAATGGATGAGATATTGACAGAAGAGTTTTGGAAGGAAATGCAGGAGGTATATCAGGGGGAGATAGAATTTGTGGATCTGCGCAGAACAATTATGGATCTGACGAAGAAGCCGGTGGAAGTGCAGACTGGCCTGCGGGGAATGGAGCATTATGTAGATTTTGATCTGAAACAGGACAGCATGCATCAGAAAAAAATAAAGTACGTGAGACGGTTCCGGGTAACGGATTATCCTCCCAGGGAGATGCACAAATTTCACACAAAGGAAAAACATGTGTACCGCATTGCAAGAGAGCTGATAGAGGCACAGTGGATCATCAATGTGCCTAAATTAAAAACCCATATGAAAGCAGGAATGACAGGTGCTATGAAAAATTTTGTGGGAGTGGTGGGAAATAAAGAATGCCTGCCTCATCACATCAAAGGTTCGCCGCTGACAGGAGGTGACTGTCATAAAGACGTTTCAATTGTGAAATTTTTATCAGAAAATCTTCTGGATGGAGCGAATACGCTGATCGGAACTCATAAATATCTTTATTATCCTCTTTGGCTCTGCGCCCATGGTCTTGTGGCTGTGCGGTCTAGATTCACAAAGGAAAAAGACCTGGCAGGGGCCTGGTATGGAAATGATACCATCTGGCGGACGGTTCATGATCTGAATGTATGTCTGTATTATGGAAGATCAGATGGAAGCCTTGCAGACAGCCCTCAGCGCGAGATTATTACCATTACAGATGCCGTTGTTTCTGGAGAAAAAGAAGGACCTATGAATCCTTGGCCAAAATATTTGAATGCTATCGTCATTGGGAATTCCACCTTCTGCGTGGACATGGTAAATGCGGCATTGATGAGATTTGACGGGAAGTTTCTATTTCATTATCAGGAAGTAAAAGGAGATAAAAAATATCCGCTGTTTGATGGAGAATCGCCATTGAAAGTATATGGAGATAACCAGAAAAGGCTGACATTAAAGGAGATTGGGCAAACAGAAGCTTTATATCACGAAGCGGCCAAGGGCTGGCAGGAGAAATTAAATAGATCAGTTTGGCAGTCAAAAGGTAATTCAGAGAAATACTTTTAAGTAATGCGGAAGAATCATCAATGAAAGAATTGTCAAATGTCAAATGCGAACAGTGCGTGGAAGAATTGGGAAGGAGATTACCAGGAAAAGATGATGAGAGAAGTAAGAAAAAATCTGGACAGGGCATGGAAAGGGATGCGGGGAAGATTACTGTATCTTAGAAAGGACCTGCCAGATGAGGAATATTTAAAAAAAGAATGGAAGATAAGATTTGGAAGAGAACTGGATCTGGAACATCCCAAAACCTTTAACGAAAAAATTCAATGGCTGAAATTGTATTACCGGGATCCTATGATGACGGATCTGGTAGATAAATATAAAGTTAAGAAGCATGTAGCGAAGATCATTGGAGAGGAACATGTGATTCCTACGCTGGGTGTGTGGAAAGGGTTTGAGGAGATTGATTTTTCGAAACTGCCGGATCAGTTTGTATTGAAATGCAACCATGATTCCGGGGGAATCGTGATCTGTAAAGATAAAAGAAAATTTAACTGCAAGGAAGCAAAACGAAAATTGGAAAAGAGCATGAAACGGAATTTTTATTATGCAGGGAGAGAATGGGCCTACAAAGATGTAGCTCCCGTGATATTGGCGGAGGCTTATATTGAAGAGAATGGAAGAGAAGATCTGAAAGATTATAAAATCTTTCATTTTCAGGGAAAGGCAAAATTGATCCAGGTGGATTACGACAGATTTTCCGGGGAGGGGCATAAACGAAATCTGTATACACCAGGATGGAAATACATTGAGGGAAGCATTCAATATCCCAGTCATCCAGAAATTGTAATTCCAAGGCCGGAACAATTGGAAAAGATGATAGAACTGTCTGAACGTCTGGCACAGGGATTTCCTCATGTGCGTACGGATTTTTACATTGCCAAAGGCAATATTTATTTTGGAGAGATGACGTTCTATCATGGTTCAGGAACAGAATATTTTCGTCCGGAAGCATTGAACCGAAAAATGGGAGATTGGCTGGTGCTTCCAGAAAAGAGGTAAAAGTGAGAATAAGGATTATATCTTTATATTTTTTAGAAAATCAGGCAGAACTGCCAGAACATTTTCAATTATATTTGAATTCCTGCGGATATAACAAAGAGTTTGAGTGGCTGTTTATCACGAATGCCAGAGAGACTTATCAGGTTCCAGATAATGTAGAGATATTACACTGGGAATTTTCAGATCTTCAACGTTATGTGCAGAAACAATTTGATTTTTCCATATCTTTGAAAAATGCTTATAAGCTCTGTGATTATAAAGTGCTGTATGGCTATCTGTTTTCAGAATATCTGAACGGATATGATTTCTGGGGTTATTGCGACTGTACGGATGTGATCTGGGGAACGCTCAGTCACTTTATCACAGAAGAGCGTTTGAAAAACTATGACAAGATTTATTGGAAGGGCCATCTGACTTTGTATCGAAATGAGGAAAAATTCAATCGATGTTTTATGGAGTATGAAAAGGAAGGCGTGTCTTATTGTGATATCATTAGCAGTGAAGATTATTTTGCGCCGGATGAAACAGGGTTTTTGAATGTCTCAGATGCCTGGGCGGAACGGGGATATTCGGTCTATCTGGCGGAAGAAGAGATTGCCGATGTTTCCCCGCTCTTTTTTGATTTTCGAAAAGCTCATCATATAGTCAATGGAAGGAATCGGGCAGAAAAAGATTGTCACCGGATTTTTTTGTGGGAATCCGGCAAGTTGTATTCTTACAGCCTTTTGGAAAATAGGATCCGCCAAGAAGAGATCGCTTATGTTCATTTTCAGAAGAGAAAAATGGATGTACAGATAAAAAATTTAAAAGAATGTGAGAAGTTTTTTATCGTTCCCAATCGATTCTGTACAAAAGGAGAGCTGACAAAAACATGGATCCGTCAGGCATCTCGGAGAAAAATATTTTATGGCAAATATTTTGAACTACGCTGGAAAAATTTAAAGGGAAGAATCTACAGAATGATGAAAAATAAGAGTAAACTATTTTGATGAAATATTTACGGTTGATACGAATCAAACATTGGATGAAAAGTCTGCTGATTTTTTTTGCCGCTTATATTTAGCGGTAAATTTTTGGAAAAAGCATGTTTTCTAAAATGTGTTTTGGTTTTTTTCTGTTTTCCGGTGGATCTTCTATTATTTATATCTATAACGATATGCAGGATATGGAAAGAGATAAACTGCATCCTGCGAAAAGAAACCGGCCTCTTGCCTCAGGAGAAATCTCTCTAAACAGAGCAAAGGGTGTGATGGGATTGCTCTTTTTCCTGATAGGTATTCTCCTTCTGATATTGCAAGGGGAGGGGTACAATTACAATATCATGTCATTGGATATAACAGATTTGAACGTATCTGTAGACAATATGGCTATAGAAAGAAACAGTGCAGGGATCTGGTATTTGCTGATTTATTTTTTGAGTAATTTGTATTACAGTTCTGGCGGCAAAAACATTCCCTTGGTAGATATCAGTATTTTGTCTCTGGGGTATCTGCTGCGGGTATTGTATGGTGGAAGCATTATTGTCGGCAGCTTTGTTTCTAAGTTTTGGGAAACGCAGAAATGAGTTGTTGATATACGGTACAGAAAAACGAGAGATTTTGAAAAGTATACTAGGGAGTTTTTGGACAAGAGCATGTGCATGTTTTTGTCATTATTGATCGTCTTTTATGCGCTCAGCTGCGCAGATAAAACAACTACTGCGGCAAGAAGCGGTGTGGATCTGGTGTGGCCTGTGCCGGTTGTGATTCTGATCTGCCTGCGGTACTGCAGCATTTTGGAAAGTGGGAAAAGCGATGGTGATCCGGTAGAAGTAGTATGTAAGGATAAAGTATTGCTGGAAATGATTGGCCGGTATGCTGTGATTGTGTTGTGGTTGTTGTATTTTTAAATATATTCACTTCCTAGTCAAACACTTGTTGCGAATACAATAAGTGCCAACAGCGGCATTTAGCTGCAGTTTCCTGGAAGGGTTAAAATGGGCAGTTGTATTTCTGATGAATGTGGGATAAAATAGAGATACTAGAAAATGAAGACTTATGCTTGACGAATGCTGCGAAGAGTTAAATGCCTGTCTCTTAGGACGGACCTGTCAAAAACAAGCAAAAATATGTTTGGCAGCTTGCTGGCGGGGTATTTGGTTAACTGGAGAAAATGCAGATAACAGAAAATAAGGCACCCTAAATTCTAAATTGCCTCTATAAATTAATAATAGCTGAAAAGCGGAGGATGAAAATGGATCTCGATAGAAAGGAACATGTGGACAAGGAACAGATTTTGAAGCAGTATATGAGACGGACAGTCAAGGCAAGTGTGTTTGAAGATCTGTTTTCAAATAAAGAATATTTATTACAGTTATATCAAGCTCTTCATCCAGAGGATACGAATGTATCGGAAGAAGATCTTGAGTATGTGACCCTTCAGCAGATTATGGTAAATAACCCATATAACGATCTGGGATTTATGGTAGGTACGCGTTTAATGATTCTGGTGGAGGCTCAGTCAACCTGGACAGAGAATATCATTCTCAGATGTATCATGTATCTGACCCAGACCTGGAAAGATTATTTTGCGGAAACCAAACAAAGCGTGTATAGTTCCAGAAAGTTGGAATTTCCAGAACCGGAATTGTATGTAATTTACACGGGAGAAGAAAGGATTCAAAAAAAATATATTTCTTTTTCAGAGGAATTTTTTGAAGGAAGAAAAACTGCAGTTGATGCGACCATTAAAGTACTTGTGGATGGCCGGCAGGGAGATATCTTAAATCAGTATGTGATGTTTACGAAGATTGTAGATAGACAGCGGGCATTGTATAAAGATGACACAAAAAAAGCGATTATGGAGACAATTCGTATCTGTAAGGACAGGAATGTATTGAAAAAATATCTGGAGAGCAGGGAAAAGGAGGTCATTGACATTATGGTTACATTGTATAGTCAGGAAGAAGTAACGCGTGATTTTGTTGCAAGCGAGCGCTTTCATGCAAAGATTGAAAATACTGTTGAAATGTGTAAAGAATTTGAAAAATCATTTACAGAAACAGTCAGGATCGTAGCAAAGAAATTTGACTTTTCAGATGAAAAAGCACAACATGAGGTAAGTTTATATTGGGATGAGCAGGATGGAAAAGCAGTGAAGCAGCAAGACGAAAATTAATGGAATAAAGATTTAGAAAAAAATGGTCAGAAATAGAGCGATCGCAAGTTTGAGCGATGGCTCTATTTTTAATGTATTAGAGGAGCAGAGCAGCATAAACAAAATTGGAAAACGTTTTTGTTGCTCTGTAATTTTATCAGCCTTGGATAGACAGTTGAAGTTACAGGGTATTTAATGTGGTAGAAATGAAAAATTGAAGAGGAAGTTACTTATTTTTCCACTAGTTGGCAGGATGAAGTGGGTTGGCTTTAAATTAGTGCTTTTTTTGAATTTTGAAGGAAAAATACTTTTGTAAGTTTCTGATGATATCAAAACGAAGGAAAAGGATATGAATGTTGACATAAATAAAAAAAGAATGAT
>JAAWBG010000042.1 GCA_022792535.1 Lachnospiraceae bacterium | reverse complement strand
TTACCTCTTGTGCGAGTGCGCATATTATTTTTATCTTATAGGAATATACTTTCACACGTTAGCGGGACAAGGTTTTTCCTATAAGAGAACAAAGCGGATAGGCACACTTCATCTCCCCTAACCCTTCACTCATGAGGGACCTAGACACTTTGCGCGCCGAGCACAATTGCGAAGCAATATTTTACCTCTTGTGCGAGTGCGCATATTATTTTTATCTTATAGGAATATACTTTCACACGTTAGCGGGACAAGGTTTTTCCTATAAGACAAGAAAGAATCCTGCTCCGCAGGATTCTCCGCCTGCGGCGGACCGCTCTTGCGGTTCATTTCCTTTCCGCCGCAGTGCAATAATTCTTTTTTATCTTATAGGAAATTCGAAGGAATTTCCTATAAGATAAAAAATGTCCCAGCAGGAATCTATCAATATTTATCATACTGATTCCTACCGGGACATTTTCACACAAATCTCAAAAGAGATTAAAATACTCTATTACTTAAAATCTAATACTAATCAAGATCTATATGTCTTGCAGACGCCTGTGTATTGTCAAATCCTGGCTCTCCCAAAGCATACTCTGCACGAAGAATAAACTTGGCTACCAATTGTTTCAGCATTTCTGCCTGATGAGACAATTCCTGACTGGCTGCAGCACTCTCCACTGCAGTGGCAGAATTAGTCTGTACTACACTGGAAATCTGATCTACACCTACGGTAACCTGTTCCACAGCGCTTGCCTGTTCTTCCGCTGCGTCCGCAATCTTATCCACCTTGTCAGAAGCAGAACGAACCTCTTCTACCACTTTTACAAGGGATTGAGCAGTAGAATCTGCAATCTGAGTTCCTCGTGCCACTGCCTTAATGGAACTTTCAATCAGTTCTGCTGTATCTTTGGAAGCAGCAGAACTCTTGCTGGCCAAATTGCGCACTTCATCTGCAACCACTGCAAATCCCTTTCCTGCAATTCCTGCACGGGATGCCTCTACAGCAGCATTCAGCGCCAATATATTAGTCTGGAAGGCAATATCTTCAATAGTCTTGATAATCTTGCCAATCTCATTAGAAGTGCGGGTAATCTCCTCCATAGCAGTCATCATATCCCGCATCTGGCTATTGCACTCTTCCACTTCATTTCCTGCAGTATTAGACCAATCTCTTGCCTCCACTGCATCTTCTGCAGTACCTTTTACCTGATTTGAGATACCTGCAATTGTCGTGGCAAGTTCTTCAACAGCAGCAGCCTGCTCTGTTGCACCTTGTGAAAGAGCCTGCGCTCCAATTGATACTTGATCGGAACCTGCCGCCACCTGGTCAGCGCTTCGGTTAATCTGTCCCAGAGTAGCACTCAGATCACGATTTAGCTTACGGATGGATAATAAAAGATTCTGGAAATTTCCCACATATCGATCTTCTGCCTGAGTTCTGACATCAAAGTTGCCATCCGCCATCTCGCTGAGAAGTCTTGATGCATCTGAAATCACTTCATCCAAAATAGCAGTCATATTCTTAAACGTACCTGCAAGTCTTCCCAACTCATCTTTGGACTTATAAGTTACCTTGATATCAAAGTCTCCCTGTACAATCTGCTCTGCAGATTTCTCCAGTTCGCGAAGAGGTTTTGTGATGGCTCTTGTCAGGTAAGCAGATAAGATCAATGTGATAACTAAAGCTCCTCCTGCCATGCCAAACTGCAGAAATACCAATCTCTTCTGGAGCTCAACTGTCTCCAGATAGTCCGCCTCTGCGCTTTTCTCTGCTTCATCGCTGATCTCTATCAAAGTATTTACTGCTTCTTCCACTAATGGCTGATACTCTGAGAGCAGCATGCTCTGTGCCTTTGCTTTATCTGTTTTGGCTGTCTCAATCACCATCTCCTGCATCTCTGTAGCCTTTGTTACATTTGCTGCAAAGGCATCCAGCAGTTCCTGATCACCATTAAAATTCTCAAACAGCCATGCTGCATTTTCCTCCAGTAACTTCAATTCCTTCTGGAGATCTTTTTGGTCTTCTTCCACTTTTTCCGGTTCATCTTCAATTGTAATAAAGGAGAGATCTTTTACGATGATCTGCAGCCCCCGGCGCATACTCATAATCTTATTGGTAATCTGATATCCAACATTATAAAATTCTGAGTATTTCTCTGCATTCTGGTCTAACCCTTTAATTGCAGTTGCTACTGTCGCAATAAACAGTATGATGATAAGCATAAATGTCACTAACAGTTTTGTACCAATTTTTAAATTTCTCATCTTCATCCCTCTGTACTTTATCCCGATGATCTTGTCCATTCTCCTTGTATCTTTCTTGACTGAACAAAATTATCTGTGGACTTATTATTTTTATATAATTATAATAGATAATTCCAAATCTGTCTACTCTTAATTCTACAAATCTACTATTAATTCCTGCCTTGCCTCGTCCCTTCCAGAAACATTCTGTTTCTGCTGGTCCTCGTAAAAATCTCCGCTTTGCCTCGTCCCTTCCAGAAACATTCTGTTTCTGGATGCTGGTCCTCGTAAAAAAATGCTAGCAAGCTGCATTTTTTTACTCGTCCCAATTATGATAAACTGCCTGGACATCGTCGTCTTCCTCCAGAAGGTCCAGGGTTTTTTGAAGATTCTTAATGGCTGTTTCATCTGTAAGTTCCACCCAGGTCTGAGGAATCATCGTCACCTCTGCAGAGGCCATTGGAATTCCTTCTTCTTCTAATTTCTGTCGAACTTCGCTGAATGCATCTGGATCTGTGACCACCTCAAAGCTGTCTTCTTCCTCGGAAAAATCTTCTGCTCCTGCATCTAATGCAATCATCATCAGATCATCGCCATCTAACTCACACTCTTCTTTGTCTATTATGATCTGGCCTTTTTTGTCAAACATGTAAGATACACAGCCTGGAGTTCCTACATTTCCATTTCCCTTGGTAAAAGCGCTTCTCACATTGGCCGCAGTACGATTTTTATTATCCGTCAGGGCATCCACAATAATAGCTGTCCCGTTGGGCCCGTATCCTTCATAAGATACAAATTCATAATTTACTGAATTGGCATCTCCGGCCGCCTTTTTGATTCCTCTGTCAATGGTATCATTAGGCATATTATTGGCTTTTGCTTTTGCAATTACATCCCGCAGTCTGCTGTTATTCGCTGGGTCTGATCCCCCTTCTTTTACTGCAACCGCAATCTCTCTTCCAATAATTGTAAAAATTTTTCCTTTTGCCGCATCATTTTTCTCTTTTTTGTGCTTAATATTGGCAAATTTAGAATGTCCTGACATATGTTTCTCCTCTTTTCTATCTCTCTTTTCTCCTAAGAAGGGGAAGAAGCCTGAGATTCCTCCTCTTTCTCCTCCTCTGTACTTTCTGGATTCTTTGTTACTTTAACTGTGTGTATCATTTTATCTCTCACAGAAAAAACATGAAAATGCCATCCCTGGCAGTCTAATTCAAATTGTTCCTGTTCCCCTGGTATCTTTCCAATCAGGGAAATCAGAAAACCGTTCAGGGTCTCATATTCCGCTTCTTCCAGATCTAAGCCTAAAGTTTCACAGACTTCATCGAAAGGCG
Organism: Lachnospiraceae bacterium; assembly: GCA_022792535.1. GTDB lineage: Bacteria > Bacillota > Clostridia > Lachnospirales > Lachnospiraceae > Petralouisia. Next base: position 23,834 of record JAAWBG010000042.1, on the reverse strand, counting down.
CCATCCCATTCATAATATAGCTTTCTTCAGACTGACAGAGAATCATATTCTCTTCCTTGTCATATTCGTCAAAAATATTTCCTACGATCTCTTCTAGAATATCTTCCATTGCCACGATTCCTGCCGTCTGTCCATATTCGTCCACAACAATCACCATATGATTCTTGTTGGACTGCATTCCCTGAAACAGATCATTGATATTTCTGGTTTCAGGAATAAAAACTGCTTCCCGCACCAGCCCTGGAATATCCTGTACTGCCCAGTCTAGATAAGTTCCTTTACGGCTCTCAATCATAACATCCTTCATATGTAAGATACCAATAATATTATCAATGTCTTCATTGTAGACTGGAAATCTGGAATTATTTCCCTCCAAAATAAATTCCAGCACCTGACGAAGCTGCATCTTTCCTTCAATAGCAGCCACATGTTTGCGGTGGGTCATAATATCCTTTGCCTCTTTATCGTCAAAGGCAAAAATATTGTGGATCATCTCTGCCTCACTGGCCTGCAGGACCCCCTGCTCATGGCCTTCCTTCACCATAGAGATGATCTCCTCTTCCGTCAGATCATCAAAACTTGCGTTGGGGTCCACCCCTGCAACCCGCACCACCAGATTAGAGAATTTTTCTACTGGATAAGTATACACTTTCAGTATCCCTACCATTCCATGAACCATTCCCGCCAAGGCAAACAGCCATTTTTCCGGACGCCGCGCCGCAATTTTCTGGGGCGCAATAATACCCAAAGCGGAAAAAAGAAAAATACCCGCCACTGTCGCCAGGGCAAAACACGCGATCCGAAGCCAGGGATCGGTTTCATTTTCCAAAAAACTGTGAATAAAAATATTTCCCAGAAGGCGTATCTGATAAATGCCAAACACACCGCTGACAAAAGTTACCATCACCTGGATTGCATGTCTGGTCTTATATGGATCATCCATAACTTTTAATAACCAAACCGCCTGTTTGTTTCCTTCCTCCGCCCGTTTCTCCACCTGGCTCTCTGTGATTTCTTCCAGGGCTGTGAGAAAGCCATACAGACCTCCGTTTATGATCACCAACACCAAAAATACTATCAGTCCTATGAGGGGACTCCCGCCATCATCCATTCTTCTACTCCTTTTGCATTTGTATAAAACACAAGATTCCTCTGCGAACACTTGAAATATACCATTTTAAGGCATATTAGTCAAGATTTATGTATACAATTCCAGACTGATTTCAAGGGCTCGATCCACTTTTTTCAGAATTTCATGATCTAAATGGCAGACCTTATCTTTCAGGCGCTGTTTATCAATGGTGCGAAGCTGTTCTAACAACACCACAGAATCTTTCATCAGATCATACCTTGACGCTTCCAGCTCTACATGGGTGGGAAGCTTCGCTTTATTCATCTTAGAAGTGATCGCAGCACAGATCACAGTCGGACTGTGTTTGTTTCCCACATCGTTTTGTATAATCAGTACCGGACGTACTCCTCCCTGTTCCGATCCCACTACCGGACGTAAATCTGCATAATAAATATCTCCTCTATGAATGATCAATTTTCTCACACTCCAAAACTTTATAGGTTATTTTAACGCCAGTTTTCACTGGGGTTTTTCTTCATTTCCTATTCTTCCCAATTTTTTCGTGTGTATACAGTTTACTCTCCAAAATAGTCTTTGGTCTCTGTCACTTTTCCTGCTTTTCGATAAATTCTTGGAATTCGTTTTCCCAGATCACAGGCAAACTCATAGTTAAACCGGCCGGACAGTTCTCCCATCTCATCCATAGAAATTTCTCTCTCTCCGTCTTTTCCGATCAAGGTAACCGTATCTCCTTCTGCAGCTCCTGGAATATGCGTCACATCCACCATAAACTGGTCCATACAGATACGTCCGCAGATGGGCGCGCGCATCCCGCGAATCAACACATATCCCCGGTTAGAAAGACTTCTGGGGTATCCGTCTCCGTATCCCACCGGAATCGTGGCAATCTTTTGTCTCTCTTTTGTCTCATAAGCAGCGCCATAGCTGATGGTCCGCCCTTTCTCCAGCTCCTTTAAAAATGCCACCTGGCTTTTCAGTGTCAATGCCGGCCGCAATTTTATCTTCTCCTTCTCTACCTCATCCGAAGGCCACATTCCATAGAGACTGATTCCTGCCCGGACTATATCCCTGCCTGCCTGGGGCATATCAATAATCGCCGCACTGTTGGAAACATGGCTTATAGGCACAGAAATACCTCTCTCTGCCAGCATTCCCTCCATAGACTGAAATTTCTCTATCTGATCCTGAGTCATCGTCTTGTCACAGGCGTCCGATTTGGCAAAATGGGTAAAAATCCCCTCCAGTATCATATGCGGCATCTTAGCAATCTGTGCTATTTCTTCCGCTGCTTTCTGATTTACCTGAAATCCCAGCCTGCTCAGTCCCGTATCTATTTTAATATGAACCTTTATATTCTTTGCTGCTTTTTCTGCAAATGCTTCCAATTCCTGGGCCTGACGAAGGGAAAAAACAGTAGCCCGTATCTCCTGATCTGCAAGAGACTGATATTGTTCTGGAAAGGAAGGTCCCAATACCAAGATCGGTTTCGCCATGGCGTTTCTGCGCAAGATCTCTGCCTCCTCCACTGTGGCGACTCCATACCCCCAGATCACCTCTAACTTTTCCAGTTCTCTTCCAATCGGAACTGCCCCGTGGCCATATCCGTCTGCCTTGATCACACCCATAATTTTTGTGCCAGGCTGAATTCTCTGTTCCATCTGAGCCACATTGTAAAGAATGGCGTCTAAATCCACCTCCGCATAAATTCTGCTGTATGATTTCATATTAATTTCCTTCCCCGATTCGTTCTATTTCCTGCTCTCTGAGCACTTCTCCAATTCCTGTCAGAAGATCCTGGGCAGTCATTCCATAAGTACCCTTATATCGCCTCTGGCTGTCTCCTGCCGCTCCATGTAAATATACTCCCACAGGCGCCGCCTGGCACAATTCCATTCCCTGGGCGGCTAGTCCTGCGAGAATTCCTGTCAGAACATCTCCAGAACCTGCAGTTGCCATACCATTGTTTCCGCTTACATTGACATAAATTTTTCCATCCGGCAGAGCAGTTATGGTTCTTGCGTCTTTTAAAACACATATCACATTATATTCTAATGCAAACTCCTGGGCAGTCTGCAATAATTCTTTCTGTATCTCAAAAATACCTTTTTTTGTCAATCGTTCCATTTCGCCCAAGTGAGGCGTAACGACTACCGGCCCTTTTGCCTCCCGCAGCCATTCTAAATGTTCTGCAACCACATTGAGACCGTCTGCGTCTAAGATTACGGGAACTTCTGCCTGTTTTAATATGGTCTCTATCAGCAGTTCCGCCCGTTCCCCCATTCCAAGTCCCGGCCCTGCCACAATGACATCTGCCTGATTAAGAGCTTCCGGCAAAAATTCGGATAAAGATTCTTTTTCTTCATAGGTGGTGAGAACTGCTTCTGGCAGAAGCTGCTGTAAAATCACTCGGTTCTCTTCCTCCGTCAGCAGCCGAACCAAACCTGCCCCTGTCACATAAGAGGCCTTTCCGCTTAAAAATGCAGCTCCCGCCATATTTTTACGTCCCGCCACTGTCAACACCTTCCCATAACTTCCTTTGTTGGAATAGGGTCTACGGAAAGGAACCATCTTAAGGTCCCACGGCTCCATATAATAAACCTGGGGGTTTTCCTCCAGAAAACTGTGTTCGTCAATTCCAATATCCTTTAACAGAACTCTTCCTGCATATTCTGCCCCCGGATACAATAACAGTCCTCTCTTCGAAAAGGCAAAGGTAACCGTCAGATCAGCCCGAAATCCAATTCCCATTACCTGACCGGTATCTGCCTGAATTCCAGAAGGCAGGTCCACCGCAATTTTCATTCCCGGCATCTGGTTCATCGCTTCTATAACTTCTCGATAAATTCCTTCTAACTCTCTGGTCAGTCCAATCCCAAACAGCGCGTCCACTGTCACGTCAAAAAATCCCTCTGGTATATCATTCCAAATCTCAATCCCATATCGTTTTAAAATCTCTGCCTGGGTTCTGGTTTCCTCTGATAATCTTCCCTTCCCTGGAATCATAACAATGGTAACATGATATCCTCTCTGCCAGAGTATCCGGCCAATAGCAAGTCCGTCTCCTCCATTATTGCCCTGGCCGCAGACACATAAGACTTTTTCTTTGTGTTCTGGAAAATACCGTTCTATTTCCTCTGCCACCCCAAGAGCTGCCCGCTCCATCAATACCAGAGAAGGCACTCCAAAGTAATCTATCGTATTTTTATCACATTGTTTCATCTGTCTGCTGTCCAAAAGAATCTTCATAAGCCTTCCTCCCACCCTAATTGATATGCTTAAGCAGCCATAAAAGCAAAATATCAGATACCCCGCAGTCTATGTTCTCACACAGCTATTGCGGGGTATTTGATGTTTTTGCTCTCTTATATTCGTCTGCATATTTCAAATCGAAAGCCCCTGTCACCTGAGCGCCAAAAACATCATGGAGATATGTATAGATTTCCCTGTTTTTATCCTCAATCATTTCCTTGCGGATTACCTTTTTCTTTAATTCTATTCGAGTTTTTGCAATCCAGACAGCCAATTCCTCCTTCTCTGTCTCATTGCTGTTCATGATTCCATAGCAGTATTTCATGGTCTCCACCATCAGCATCTCGTTGTCACTTCTCATCAAGTCCTGCAGACCCTCTAATTCCTGCCGGCAGGAATCCATACGCTGATTGATCTCTGTGATCAGCCTTCGGTCTTCCTGAAGTTTGGGAGTTTCCTGGCCTGTCTCTCCAATTTCATCCATATTGGCCACAATATTTTTCATCAATTTGGTTTTTAAGGCTTTCAGATCTTTGATCTCCTGGGTCAAATGCCCCTGTCTTGCCAGATGCTTATTTACCTTCTCCTCCAACTTTGCCACTTCCTTGGGCTTGCCATCCTCGGAAAAAAGATGATGCCATTTCTGATCCAAAACCAAAGGCGGAATTTCTTTGCTCTGAACAAGTCTCTCGAATCCATGATCCGTATTTTTTCGTTTTCCCATCTTATCACTTCTTATTCTTTTGATTTTCTTTGTTTTGCAATATTATAAGACAACTGCATCAAGCTGTCAGAAAGATGCACATTTTCCACCACCACATGTTCTGGAAGTTCCAGATCCAGATGTGCAAAATTCCAGATAGCGTTGATCCCTAAACTCACCAGCATATTCGCTACCTGATCCGCCTGTTCTTTCGGCAGAGTCAGGGCTGCAATCTCCACCTGATTTTTCGCCAAAAAGCTTTTCAGTTCATCCATCATGCGCACTTCGATTCCTCTGACAGAAATTCCTTTCAATGCCGGATTCACATCAAAGAGACCAATAATCACAAATCCTCTTTTTTCAAACTTAATGTAATTGGCCAGAGCCTGACCTAAATTTCCAGCCCCAACCACAATAATATTATGCTGCTGATTCATTCCCAGAATCTTGCCAATCTCCTCATACAGATACTTCACATTATAACCGTAACCCTGTTGGCCAAACCCGCCAAAATTATTCAGATCCTGTCGTATCTGCGATGCCGTCACCCGCATTCTTGTGCTTAATTCATTGGACGAAATCCGTTCGACCCCGTCATCCAAAAGCTCCCCTAGGTATCTGTAATACCTTGGCATTCTTCGAATAACCGCCTGAGATATTTCCTTTTCCATTGTCTTTCCTCCTACCTAGAGTGCATCCATCCTGCCATACATTTTATTTTATTATAATAAATCTGATAATAGATGTCAATGTGTGAAAATTTTAACACAGTCCACGCACCAGTTCACCCATAATATCAAGATCAAACAGCCGGAAAACGCCGCAGCCGTCTTTGGGAAGGGCGCGGGCTGAACTGCCATTCCCATTTTCAATTCGGGGATCAGATCAGTTCTTCCCATCTCTCATACAACTCCTCTAATTCTTGCTGTACCTTTTCATATTCCTGCTGCAATTCTTGGAGTTTTGCTGAATTAGTTGCAATCTCTGTATCTAAAAAGGCTTCCTCTATCTCCTTGATCTGCTGTTCCGCCCCTTCGATGGCTTCCTCTGTCCGCTTCCTGTCATTTTCCAGTTTTCGTTTTCTGGCCTGTTCCTCCTTCTGCTGTTTCCAATCTGCCTTCTGGCTGCTGACATTCTCTTCCTTCTCTGGATTCTCTTTTGCTGACACATAGATCTGGGTCAATTCTTTGCACTTTTCCAGATAATAATCATAATTTCCGATATAATTGACTAAAGTCTCTCCTGTCAGATCCAGAATCCTGGTAGCTGTCTTATTAATAAAATATCGGTCATGCGATACAAAAAATACAGTTCCGGTATAATGATTCAAAGCCTGTTCTAAAATTTCTTTGGAAGTAATGTCCAGATGGTTGGTGGGCTCGTCTAAAATCAAAAAATTTGCTTCTGAAAGCATCAATTTCGCCAGGGATACCCGTCCCCGCTCTCCGCCGCTCAGTTCAGATATTCTTTTAAACACCTCGTCTCCGGTAAAAAGAAAAGCTGCCAGCACATTTCTGATCTCTGTGTTGGTGAGACTGGGATAATCATCTGAAATCTCCTCCACCAAGGTCTTCTCCATATGGAGCACCTGATGTTCCTGGTCATAATATCCAATGTGCACATTTGCACCCAGCTTCACTTTTCCGTCGTCTGCCTCCACCATATCATTGATAATCTTTAAGATCGTGGTTTTTCCCGTTCCGTTATCTCCAATCAACGCCACCCGCTCTCCCCGTTTGATCTCAAAAGAGAGATCGGAAAATAGAGACTGATTGGGATAGGATTTTGCCAGATGCTCCACGAAAAGCACATCGTTTCCGCTGGCAATCCTTGGTTCCAGATGCAGATGTATCTCCGTATTTTCTTCCGCCGGTTTCTCCAAACGTTCCATCTTATCCAACATTTTTTCTCGGCTTTCTGCTCGTTTGACGGACTTCTCTCGATTGAAAGATTTCAGCTTGGCAATAACTTCTTCCTGATGTTTGATCTCCCGCTGCTGATTGTAATACTGTTTTAACTGTGCCTCCCGCACCTGTGCCTTTTTCACTGCATATTCGCTGTAATTTCCAGAAAATACAGACACCTGGCACCGATCTACCTCTACCACTTTTTGAACCACACGATCCAAAAAATAACGGTCATGGCTTACAATCACCACCGCTCCTTTATAATTTAGTAAAAAAGTTTCCAGCCAAGTGATAGAGCCAATATCCAGATGGTTGGTGGGCTCGTCCAATAAAATCACATCTGGCTTCGTAACCAAAAGTTTCCCCAGACAAACCCTGGTTCTCTGTCCTCCTGACAATTCCTGCATATGTTTGGTAAATTCTTCCTCAGTAAACCCAAGACCCTTTAGCACGCCAATAATCTCACTTCGGTAAGAGGAACCGCCCTTTTGTTCAAATTCCAGATTCAGACGGTTATAGCGTTCTAAAAATTGTTCTAATTCCTCTCCTTCCAGCGCGCTCATGTTCTGCTCCATATCAATGAGCTTTTCCTGCATGGAAATCAGTTCTTCCTGGGCAGAAAGAACTTCCTCATAAATAGTTCTGTTTCCTTCAATATCTGGATTCTGAGGCAGATAGCCAATGGTTTTATTCTTGGCCAGCGTCACCCTTCCGCTGTCTGCTTCCAATTCCCCTATGATAATCCGAAGCAGGGTTGTCTTCCCTGCTCCGTTAATTCCCACAATCGCCGCCCGCTCATATTCTTCAATATGAAAAGAGGCATGCTGTATGATTTCTTCGGTGCCAAAAGCTTTGCTGATATCCTGGCAGGCTAAAATCATCATTCTCTCTCCTTTGTTCCTGTCTTTACAGCAATCCTTCCAATTCCTCCCGGACTGCCTTAATAAATTCTTCGCTGTTTAAGACCTGAGGCTTGTCCAATGTGGTGATCAGAGCAAGGTCCTTTGTCATTTTTCCTGCTTCAATGGTGGACAGGCAGGCCTGTTCTAATTTGTCTGCAAATCTGCTTAATTCCGGAAGATTGTCCAACTCTCCCCTCTTTCGCAGGGCGCCGGTCCACGCAAAGATCGTAGCTACAGAATTGGTGGAAGTTTCCTCTCCCTTTAAATGTTTATAATAATGACGCTGCACTGTTCCGTGAGCCGCCTCATATTCATAGTAGCCTTCCGGTGATACCAGCACAGAGGTCATCATGGCAAGAGACCCAAAGGCAGAGCTTACCATATCGCTCATCACATCTCCGTCATAATTTTTGCAGGCCCAGATAAATCCGCCTTCTGCCTTCATAATACGTGCCACCGCATCGTCAATCAAGGTATAGAAATATTCAATTCCTGCCTCTTTGAACTTTGCGTCATATTCCTGATCATAGATATCCTGAAAAATATCTTTAAAGGTATGATCATATTTTTTTGAAATGGTATCTTTTGTGGCAAACCACAGATCTTGTTTCGTATCTAATGCATAATTAAAACAGCTCCTTGCAAAACTCTCAATGGAACCCTGAAGATTGTGCTGTCCCTGAATGATTCCCGCTCCTTCAAATTCGTGAATCAGCTCTCTGGTCTCTGTGCCGTCTTCTGCTGTATACACCAATTCACATTTTCCCGGACCTGGAATCTTCATCTCACTTGCCTTATAGACATCCCCATATGCGTGGCGGGCAATGGTAATAGGTTTTTTCCAATTTCTGACGCAGGGCTCGATTCCCTTTACGGTAATGGGCGTACGAAATACGGTTCCGTCTAAAATAGCGCGAATTGTTCCGTTGGGGCTTTTCCACATCTGTTTCAAGTCATATTCTGTCATCCGGGCTGCATTGGGGGTAATCGTAGCGCATTTTACAGCCACCCCATATTTCTTTGTGGCATTGGCCGAGTCAAAAGTCACCTGATCATCTGTCTCGTTCCGGCGCTCTAATCCAAGATCATAATACTCTGTTTTCAGATCTATAAAAGGGTTCAGTAATTCATCTTTGATCATTTTCCAGAGAATCCGGGTCATTTCATCTCCATCCATCTCAACCAAGGGTGTTGTCATTTTAATTTTTTCCATTTCCATGTCCTCCTGTTTCTATCTTATCCCATCCATAGGATGCTATATTCTGGATGGTATTGTTCACATGTATCGCTGCGGCTTCCTCAGCCTTTTGGCCCTCCTGCCTTTTGAGCGCAAGCAAAATGGCCTGATGTTCCTTATGAGATTCTGGGGCGCGTTTCGGATCCAATAAACTGATCCTGCGCGCTCGTTCTAAGTAATGGTGATAATCTTTCAATGCATGTCCTAAAATCCTGCTTCCTCCTGCCTCATACAAAATCTCATGAAATTTGCTGTCCAGATCCACCAACTGCCCCATATGGCCTCTTTCCATATGAAATTCTGCCAGATAGAGCACCTCTTCCATGATCTCTATCTGAAGACTGGTAATGCGCGACGCCGCACGCCTGGCACACAATCCTTCCAGCACAGAACGCATCTCATAGATATCCTGCATATCCTGGCTGGAAATCCCTACGACATAGGCGCCTTGATTGGGGATAATATGGATCAAGCCTTCCAGTTCCAACTGCCGCAGAGCTTCTCGGACAGGCGTCCGGCTTACGCCGATCTCATCACCGATGGATTTTTCCTTCAATTCTTCTCCACTTTTATATTTTCCAGCCAGAATATCTTCCCTGATTCTGTGAAAAACTTTTTGTCCCAATGAATAATTGATCTTGTCCAAGAAACGTCCTCCTTACCAAAAACTTCGGATAGCAGAAAGACATTTCTCATCTTCAGGAATCCGCCTGATTTCTGGCACAAATTTCTATGGATCATTGTATACATTTATACTTTTTCTTGTCAAGAATAAATTTCAGAAATCATTTTCTTTTGCAGCCCTTCAGAACCCTCAATTCTTCCTCTGTCACCGTCCGGTACTCTCCTGGTTTTAAGGAGCTGTCCAATTTTACCCCGCCCATAGAAATCCGTTTCAGATAGACTACCTGTTTTCCCACTGCCTCAAACATCCGCTTTACTTGATGAAATTTTCCTTCCATAATTGTCAATTCTATCTCAGAAAAAGCTTCTTCCCCAGAAAGAATTTTCAATTCTCCTGGAAGGGTAAGTTTCTTTTCCCCAATATCCAAACCTTTTGCAAAACAGACCACGTCTTCTTCTGTTACCCTGCCTGAGATCCGGGCATAATAAGTCTTAGGAACATGCTTTCCCGGAGCCAGCAGATTGTGCGCAAATTCCCCGTCATTTGTAATCAAAAGCATCCCCTCTGTATCCAGATCCAGCCTTCCCACCGGAAACAGATCCTTCCTTCTCTGATTCTGAAAATAATCCAGCACTGTTTTATGACGGGAATCTGTCGCTGCGCTGACGCAGCCTTTTGGCTTATAAAACATATAGTATTCATAAGCTGCATACACCATCTGCCGGCCCTGATATGTGACAAGATCCTGTTCTGTATCCACCTTCTGCTCCGCTCCTTTCGGATAAGCTCCGTTCACCTGCACCTGTTTTTTCTTTATGTACTGTTTCACCTGACTGCGGGTTCCAATTCCCATATCTGCAAGGTATTTATCTAATCTGATCTGCATAGGATAGATCCTTTCTGAATCAATAAATATATTTTAACCTTTTTTCCTCCAGCCATTTCAAGACCCAGTAAGGATTCACACTGTATTCCTCATCCCCGTCTTTCACATAGATTCCAAGATGAAGGTGGACTGCAAACATTCCCACGGTTCCCTCTTTTTCTCCGTATCCGCTGTCTCCCATAAATCCTAGAAGTTCTCCCGCCTTAATTTCATCTCCCTCCTGAAATTCCCGCGCATAATCATAGAGATGGGCGTAATAAAAATACCCTCCATGGGGAGAACGGATTCCAATACGGTAACCTCCTAATTTCAGCCAGCCCACTTTTTCCACCACTCCGTCTGTCATGCTGACAATGGGATAATGGCCTCGTTCATTGAGAGAAGCCATAAGATCTGTGCCCTCATGACCGCGGTTTCCGCCAAACTCCCGGTCAAACATCCAGGAATTCTCAAAAGAGGTGGTAAGGGTCTCCTCCCTGACTGACAGAGGAACTGGAAAATAGGTTAGGTCTTCCCAGATGGCCTGTTCCGCCTGTTCCAATTCCCCCATCTCAGAGGGTTGATATTTCCAGAGAAGATTCAGGTAATCTTCTAGCTCACTTTTACTCTGTTCTTCTTTTTCCATAAACAGGTATCCCAAAAGATATGCATACCTGGAATACTCTGATTTTTTTTCATACTTGCAGCATTTCTCATAGATTTCTGCAGGAATCTTCTGCTGACGCAGCAATTCTTTGGTATCTTCCTTCACCAAAAGGTGGGTTAGTCTCGCGGTCTGCTGGATATGTTCTGTAAATATCGTAAGAAAACAGACCATTGCTGTAAGAATCAATAATCGGATACCTATCTGTTTTTTCATATGATTCCCTTATGAATCCCCTCTTTGGCCTCTCCTATCTCGACCGTTTTAAAAACTCTAAAATCAATTTCCAGACTCTCTCTGTGGAGGAAATGCTCAGACGTTCCTTCGGAGTATGGATATCAAAATTATCCGGTCCAAAAGAAATACAATCCAGACCTTCTATTTTACCGGAAAAAATCCCGCATTCCAATCCTGCATGAATCGCCTGAATCTTTGGTTCCTTTTGAAATAATTCTCTATAAACCTCTGCCATCAATTCCCGCATAGGGGATTCTGCCTTGTATTCCCAGGCAGGATAATCTCCGCTTACCACAATCTCTCCCCCTAAAAATTCTGTGAGAAAAGCCAGCCGGTCCGTCACCTCATATTTTCTGCTGGTAACGCTGCTTCTCACTGAAAAGCACATGGAAAACACTTCCTGTTCTAACTTCATAATTCCTGGATTCAGGGAAGTCTCCACCAGGCCTTCCATATCTGTGCTCATATGCTGCACGCCCCAGGGCATAGTGCGCAGGAAAAACAATACCCGTATCAGGGAAGAGGGATCTAAGATCTCTGTCTTCCCCTCACCAGATCTCTCACACACAATGGTGATCTCTGGATCGGAATTGCGGTACTCCTTTTTCAGCTCCTCAGATAAGGATGCAATCTGTGCTGACAACTCCTGTTCCCGTTCTTTGGCTGTCTCTGCATCCAGCAAAATCCTTCCTGCCGCTTCCCTTGGAATGGCATTGTCCTTTAAGCCCCCTTGCAATATCTCAAGGCCAAAAGGAATCGTCTCTCTCAAACGTTCCAGCACTCTTCCTAACAACACTATTCCATTTCCTCGTTCTTTGTGGATCTCACCGCCAGAGTGTCCGCCCTTAAGACCAGTCACCTTAATCTCATAGCAGATTCCTTCTGACTGAAGGCGGGAAACTGGAAGCTGACAATCTGCCTGAAGGCCGCCGGCGCAGCTTGTAAGGAAGATTCCTTCCTCATCAGAATCAATATTCAAAAGCTTTTTGCCTTTCAGCATAGACAGGTCCATGGCCTCTGCCCCAAGCATCCCAATCTCTTCATCTACTGTGATCACGATTTCCAAAGGAGGGTGGGGAATAGCGTCATCTTCTAATATGGCAAAGGCATAAGCCAAAGCAATCCCGTCGTCTCCTCCTAAGGTCGTGCCTTCTGCCTTGAGAAAATCTCCATCCACATAGAGACGCAGCCCTTCTTTCTCAAAGTCAATTTCCACATGATTTTCCTTTTCGCATACCATGTCCATATGTCCCTGGATGATCACAGGCTCTGCATTCTCATAGCCTTCTGACCCTTCTTTCCAAATAATCACATTGCCGCCTTCATCCTGGCTCCATTTTAATCCATGTTTTTTGGCAAAGGAGACACAGTAATCACTGATAGCCTTTGTATTGCCGGAACCATGGGGAATTTTACAGATATCTTCAAAATAGGCAAATACTCTTTTCGGTTCTAACTGTTCACAAACACTCATAACAACCTCCTGCTTTGGTATATTTATTTTATTGCATCATAGAATAAACTATGAAAAAAAACATGTACATTATTATTTTAACCGGATTTTTACTTTACATTTTAATATTTCCAAAAGAAACGGTAAGCGCCGCTTCCTTAGGGTTAAATCTCTGGTATGAAAAAATGCTGCCAACCCTGCTTCCTTTTTCCATCCTCTCCTACATATTGATCCATTCCGGCATTTTAGATGGAGCTGCCAAAGGTCTGCACCGATTCGTAAAACACCTGTTTCCGGTAAGCAGTGCAGGCATCTATCCCTTAACTGCAGGTCTGCTGTTTGGATTTCCTATGGGAAGTAAAATCACAGCAGAGCTTGTGGCCTCTGGAAAAATGACGCCGGAAGAAGGACAACGGCTTTTCTGTGTCTGCAACAATATCAGTCCTATGTTTATCAGCAGTTTCATTCTAAACGACTGCCTCCAGAGACCTGATCTGAGAATACCCAGTTTTCTAATTCTGTATACGCCGCCGCTGTTTCTCTATATGATCCAGAATCGTCATAGGACTTTTTGCCAGCAGCAGACAGCAAGATCCAAAAAAACGACATCCATGAGCTTTCAGATCATAGATGCCGGCATTATGAACGGATTTGAAACCCTGGCAAAATTGGGTGGTTACATCATGATATTTGCAATTCTTGCTCAGATGACCATGCTGATTCCCATATCAGATCCAACTTTAAAATGTATGCTGATCGGATTTACAGAAATCACCAATGGGATCTCCTATACAGCCAGACAGCAGATGGACTTTGCAAAAGCCTATCCTCTTATGATGGCTTATACTGCCTTCGGCGGTCTCTCTGGATTCGCCCAGACAGCTTCGATGGTAAAGGAAACGGGGTTCTCCATGGCTCCCTATTTCTTAATGAAACTATTTGGAACTGCGGTTTCCTTTTTTCTAGCGCTTTTGCTGGTCTAAATCTCTGGAATCTGAAGTTCTGAGATAGATTCTTTTCTGGAAGTTCCTTCCTGGGATATATTTTGCTCCCCTTCTTCTGGAGATAACTCAATGCGGTTTGCATTTACCTCATCATAGCATTCCTGCAATGCATTGAGCAGATGGTCGTTCCTGGCCTTGGAAGTCTCCATGGCTTTGCCGATAATACTCTCTAAATTTTTCAGAATATTATCTGTGTACTGAATGGCTCCAAGGCGGATATCATTGGCGTCATTAGTTGCATGATCCAGGATCTCCTGGGCCTGATTGGTGGCAATCAATACCACCTCATTTGCCTGGGCGTAAGCCTGCTGCATAATCTGATGTTCGCTGACAAGTTCCGTGGTATGTACCTCTGCCTGAGCAATAATAGCGTCTGCTTTTGCACGGGCATCCGCTAAAATCTCTTCCTTGTTCTTGATCATTCTCTGATAGCGCTTAATCTCATCCGGCGTTTTCCGCCGAAGCTCCGCCAACAGATCTTCCAAGTCTTCTTTATTGACTAAAATCTTTGTGTTGGAAAGAGGCTGGTATCTGCAGCTTTCAATAAATTCCTCTATTTCATCTATAATCTGTTCAATTCTGCTGTTCATATTTAACGCTCCTTACTCTCGGCTATATTTTTCATAAATCCTGCCTATGAGCTGCTCCGGTACAAAATGAGAAATATCTCCCCCATAAGAAGCAACTTCCTTTACAATCGTAGAGCTTAAATAGGCATATTCCAAACTGGTAGTCAAAAACACCGTATCTACCTTGGAATTCACAATACGGTTTGTCTGGGCAATCTGAAGTTCATATTCAAAATCCGTTACCGCGCGAAGTCCCCGCACAATAATGGAAGCATCCACTTCTCTGGCGTAGTCAATCAGCAATCCGTCAAAAGAAGTGATCCTGATATTGGGAATATGTCCTGTTATCTCATCTAACATACTAACACGTTCTTTTACAGAAAACAATGGATTTTTTGCGCTGTTGATCAAAACAGCCACCACCAGCTCGTCCACCATTTTAGCAGAACGTTCTATCATGTCCACGTGTCCAAAGGTTACCGGGTCAAAACTTCCCGGATAAATTGCTCTTTTCATATGTTCTCCCATCATGATTTTACAAATCTCAAAAAAATATGGCGATTTGTTTTATAGACTTTTTCCTTTGTAATCTCATATCCCGTCTCTTCCAGCCAGGAAATTTCTGTTTTTACAGAAGTTTCCAAAATGACCAGTGCGTCTTCCGTGAGAAGAGAGGATGCTGCCAATGCCTCAAGAGCCTTTTTTTCCAGCTCTTTTCCGTAAGGAGGGTCCAGAAAAACAATGTCAAAAATTTCCTTTCCCTCCATCCAGCTTATGGCCGCAGCCACATCCTTTACCAGCAGAGTACATTGATCTGTCAGTTTTGTAAATTGTATATTCTCCTCAATACAGGCGGCCGCCTTCTTGTTATTCTCCACAAACACAGCATGTTCCGCTCCCCGGCTGACTGCCTCTAAGCCCATCTGTCCGCTCCCTGCAAACAGATCTAAAAACCTGCACCCTGGAAGCTCTGGATTGATCATATTAAACAAAGTCTCTTTTACCCGGTCTGTGGTAGGTCTTGTCTCCCTTCCCTCCACTGTCTTTAAAGGAAGTCTTCGGGCCTTTCCTGCAATGATTCTCATTCCTTCACCTCATTTAAAATTGTTTTTCGAAGGAGCGTCAACGCGCTTGCCACTGAGTACTCCCGAACTTTACTGCGGCTTCCGGTATACAGATTTTTTTCTGTATAGACTTTTCCCCTGCAATAACAGCTGATATACACAAGTCCTACTGGTTTCTCTTTCGTTCCGCCTTCCGGCCCTGCAATTCCAGTCACTGCCACGCCAAGGTCTGCCCCTGCGCTTTTTGCTCCCCCTTCTGCCATCTCAGCTGCAGTCTGAGAGCTGACTGCTCCATAACGAAGCAGCGTATCATGAGAAACACCTAACAATTTCTCCTTTGCCTCATTGGAATAGGTGATATATCCTTCCTTAAAACTCTCAGAAACGCCAGGTACATTCACTAGTCTTCCTGCCAGCAGTCCGCCGGTACAGGACTCTGCCGTGGTTACGGTCAGATGATACTTCTGTAAGAGTTCTGCAACAGCCATCTCCAGGGTCACCTGGGGATCGTCAGTGTAGATCAAATCACCAAACCGGTTCTTTAATTCTTCTTCCACCGGCGTAATCAGGGCATATGCCTGGGACTCATTCTCTGCCTTTGCCGTGATGCGCAGATGCACCTCGCCAGTCTTAGCGTAAGGAGCTACGGTAGGATTGCTCTGGGCATTGATCAGGTCTAAAATTTTCGTCTCCGCCATACTCTCGCCGATTCCGCACAATTTTACCATTTTTGAGCAGATAATCTCTGGCTGCAGATCACAAAGATAAGGATAGACTTGTTCCTCAAACATAGGGATCAGCTCATTTGGGGGCCCTGGCAGCAATATCACACAGGTATCCGCTTCTTCCATTATAATCCCCGGCGCAGTTCCGTTTGGATTGTAGAGCACTCTGCATCCTTCCGGCACAAGAGCCTGTTTCCAATTATTTTCTGTGATAGCATGTCCTCTTTTTGCGAGAAATGACTGAATCTCTTCTTTGGCCTGCTGATCCTCCACCAAAGATTTTCCCATCACTCCTGCCGCTGTTTCTTTTGTGAGATCATCCTGGGTAGGTCCAAGGCCTCCGCACAGAATAATAATATCGGAACGTTCTTTTGCCATGCGCAGCAAATGTTCCAAACGTCCTGGATTGTCGCCTACCACGCTCTGATAATACATGGAAAGCCCCAGCATTGCACATTGTTCTGAGAGAAAGGCTGCGTTAGTATTTACAATATTCCCCAGCAGCAATTCCGTTCCTACACAAATCAATTCTACTGTCATCGTTTCTCGTCCTTATTTCATTTTATTTTTGCTCTTTTAGAACATCTTTATTTTTGACAATATAATCAATCAGAGATACTAAAGTCAAAATCAATGCAACATAAGTGATAATCGTCGCACAGATCTGATAAATCTCATGATCAAAATTTAAGATCAGCATTACGATCATAATCATCTGAAACGTAGTTTTAAATTTTCCCCAGTAACTTGCGGCAATCACAATTCCATTATCTGAAGCCACAAGACGGAACCCGCTGATAATAAATTCCCGGCTGATAATGATAATAGAAATCCATGCGGCAAGCCTTCCCTGGGCAGTCAGACAGATCAATGCTGACGCTACTAACAGTTTATCAGCTAAGGGATCCATAAATTTCCCGAAATTTGTCACCAAATCATACTTTCTGGCAATTTTTCCATCCAGAAGATCCGTCAGGCTGGCCACAATAAAAATCGCCACGGAAGCATACATTCCCGCCTCCCCTAATCCAGGAACCAGCATACACGCCACAAAAGGCAGAATCAAAACTACACGCAAAATCGTTAACTTATTTGGTAAATTCATTTTATCACCTCTCCTATTAAATCATATTCATATGCTCCAGTTACTTTTACTTTGACAAAATCTCCTGTCATCAGCAGCTCCTGGGCGTTGAGAAAAAGATATCCGTCGATTTCCGGCGCATCCCGGTAGGTTCTGCCCACATAGGCATTTTCTCCATCGACTTTTCCTTCGATCATCACCCACAGCTCTTTTTCCTTCATCTCTTCATTTTTATCAAAGATGATCTCTTCCTGCAGTTCCATAATCTCTTCCTGCCATTTGGATTTCTGCATTTCCTCAACCTGATCTGGAAATTCTGCCGCCGGCGTGCCTTCTTCCTGGGAATAAGTAAAGGCTCCCACCCGGTCAAACTCCATCTCATTGAGAAAATACATCAATGTTTCATGCATTTCCTGTGTTTCTCCCGGAAATCCTGCAATCAAGGTGGTCCGCAGCGTAATATCCGGGATCTCCTGTTTCAGATGGGCCAGCTTTTCTGTCAATTCCTCTCTGGTCGTCCTTCTTCCCATTCGTTTCAAGATCTCAGGAGCAATATGCTGGATTGGTATATCCAGGTAATGGCAGACTTTTTTATTCCGTTTGATGGACTGGATCAGCTCTTCATAGATCTCCTCTGGATAACAATACATAATTCGAATCCAGCAAAGGCCGGAAATCTCATTTAATGCGTCTAACAGTCTGTGCAGAGATTTTTCTCCATACAGATCCACCCCGTACATAGTGGTTTCCTGGGCCACCAGAATCAGCTCTTTTACTCCCTGATCCGCAAGTTCCTGAGCCTGCGCTGTCAGCTCTTCTATCGGCACGCTTCGGTATGATCCCCGGATCTTTGGTATGATACAGTAAGTACAGTTTTTGTTACATCCCTCTGCAATTTTCAGGTGTGCATAATGGCCTCCCGTAGTCAGAGAACGCTTTGTCTTCCAATCTGGAAGTCCCTTTAAAGGCTGATACAGTTCATAGTGATTCCCCTTCAATGCTTCCTCTAAAGCTTTCACAATCTCCTGGCAGGAATTCGTTCCCAGCACTGCGTCTACCTGTGGAATCTCACTCATAATCTCAGCCCGGTAACGCTGGGCCAGACATCCTGTTACAATCAATGCCTTGCAGCTTCCAGCATCCTTATACTCTGCCATTTCCAAAATGGCATTGACGCTCTCTTCTTTCGCATCATTGATAAAGCAGCAGCTATTGATGATAATCACATCTGCCTGGGGCTCCTCATTGGTGAATTCATACCCTGCCGCTCTCAGTGTTCCTATCATAAATTCTGTATCCACCAGATTTTTGTCACATCCCAGGGAAACAAATAAAACTTTCATTAATTTCTCCATTCTGTATTTCTCATAATCTTCCACTCGCAGGAGTGCGCATATTATTTTTATCTTATAGGAATATACTTTCACGCTTTAGTGGGACAAGGTCTTTCCTATAGAACAAAGCGGACAGGTCCGCTTCAACTCCCTGAATCCCTCACTCATGAGGGACCTGGACACTTTGCGCGCCGAGCACAATTGCGAAGCAATATTTTACCTCTTGTGCGAGTGCGCATATTATTTTTTTCTTATAGGAAAGATACTTTCACACGTTAGCGGGACAAGGTCTTTCCTATAAGAAGATAAAAAAGTTCAGCCTGCGGGATTCTGCACGCAGGCGAACTCTTTTTGTTCAGGCTTCTATATCCTCATCTTCTTCCTCTTCTTCTCCAACAATCTTCACTTTACTGCTATATAATTCTTCCACTGCAATGGAAAAAGGTTTTTTGTTGGATATTTCGTCAATCAAAGGCTCTTCTCCTCCGATAATCTGTCTGGCTCTTTTGGCCGTTGCCAAAACAATGGAATAACGGCTGTTTACTACCGGTTCCTCTCCAATTTCAACGTCACTGTTTACCACTTTCATTAAATCTGTATAAGATGGATGCAGCATCATAATTATCATTCTCCTTCCGCAAAAACTTTTAATTCTGTTCTGATTGTCTCAATAAGCCTGTGATTCTTTACCACACAGGCGTGTTGATTTTGTATAATGGAATGTACCTGCTGTACGCACTCTTCCAGCTTATCATTGATCACCAGATAATCATAGCTCTCTACTCCCTGTGCTTCCTGCCATGCCCGGCTTAACCGTGAAGCGATGGTACTCTCATCTTCTGTTCCCCGCCCTGTCAGCCTCTTTTTCAATTCTTCTCCGCTGGGAGGCGTCACAAACAAAAGCAATGTATCTGGATATTTTTCCCGAATCTTTAAGGCTCCCTGGATCTCGATCTCTAAAATCACATCTTTTCCTGCCTCTAACTGCCGGAACACGTAATCTTTGGGCGTTCCGTAATAGTGATCCACATACTGAGCGTATTCTAACAGTGCGTCTTCCTGTATCATAGTCTCAAATTTTTCTTTTGAGACAAAAAAATACTCTCTTCCATCTGCTTCTCCTGGTCTTGGACTTCGGGTGGTGGCAGAGATACTCAATGCATAATTGTCCGGGTGCTTCTCTAAAAGCTCTTTCATAATCGTTCCCTTGCCGGAACCGGAAAATCCTGAAACTACAATTAAGATCCCTTTTCTCTGATCCATCTGTATAACTCCTATTCTATATTCTGAATCTGTTCCCGTACCTTCTCAATATCCGTCTTTAGATTGATGGCAATATCAGAAACAGTAAGATCATTTGATTTGGAAAGAATGGTGTTGGCCTCCCGATTCATCTCCTGAGCGATAAAATCTAATTTTCTGCCCACCGCTCCCCCTTCTGTCAGCGTATCCTTTGCCCCGCTGATATGGCTTCTCAATCGTACCGTCTCCTCATCTGTGCAGATCTTATCTGCAAAAATAGTGACTTCCGTCAAAATTCTGTTTTCATCTGCCTGTGCGTCCGTCAACAGCTCATTGACTTTATCTGTTAATTTCTGTCGATACTCACTGACAATCTCTGGGGAACGCGCTTCAATCTGTTCCACATAACCGAACATCACTTCTAATTTCCCCAGCAGGTCCTCCCGCAGCTGCTGGCCTTCCCGCAGTCTTGCGTCCACAAATTGTTCCACAGCCCCCGTTACCGCCTGCTCCAACATCTTCCACAGTTCCTGTTCGTCAATAGTTCTTGCCTCCATGGTAAGAACCTCAGGATACTTCGAGAGCCCGGCAGCATCTAATTCCCAGGGCAGGGAAAAAGTATCTGCCATCTTTTGTATGTATTTCACATATTCTGCAGCCATGTCTTCATTGTATTTTAAGGCCGCCTGATTTTCCGTACAGTCCTCATAAGTAATATAGACATCTACTTTTCCACGCTGAATGTAGTTTTTCAAAAGATTTCGTATCGCACTTTCAAAAAAATTCAGCTTTTTCGGCATCTTAATGGCAATATCCAGATACCGATGATTTACCGCCTTCATCTCCACTGTGATTCTGCGTTCTTCCTCTGCAATCTCACAACGTCCAAAGCCGGTCATACTCTTTATCATGGGAATCCTCCTGATCCTTGGCCCTTGGGCCTTCATTTCTTTCCTGTGCATAGATAGCTGTATTATAAAACAATTCCCAAAATTAGTCAATTCCTTAAATTGACACTCGTGCAAAATATCCAATCATTCTGAACAAAGCTATGGATTGTTTACGATTCCACAAGAAGAGGGCTGCCGCAAAATTTAATTTTGCAGCAGCCCTGAATCTTAGGCATCAAATATTTCAGTGTACTGACACACCTTAAAATTTCTTCTACTGAATCTCTTTATGAAGGCTCTGGAGAGACTGTACCTGGCGGTTACCGTGCTTTTTCAGGGAAAGAATACCGCTGACGGTAGCCTTGGCTGCCGCCATGGTCGTCATATAAGGCACTTTTTTCTTGATAGCAGCCTTTCTCAAATAGCTGTCATCATCTTTTCGTTCCTGGCCAATCGGCGTATTGATGATCAAATCTATTTTTCCGTTGGTAATCAGATCCAGCATATTCGGTCTGCCCTCCTGGAGTTTGTAGATCATCTCCGCTTCAATTCCAGCCTCCTGAATCAGTTTACAGGTATTCTTTGAAGCAATAATCTGGAATCCCGCCTTTGCAAATTCTCTGGCAACTTCCACCACCTCTGGCTTGTCTCTGTCACTGACAGAGATCAGCACTGTTCCTTCTAACGGAAGTTTCATCTGAGTAGCTTCCTGAGCTTTGTAGAACGCCTCTCCGTAAGATGCAGACAAACCGAGCACCTCTCCGGTAGATCTCATTTCCGGCCCTAATACCGGGTCCACTTCCTGGAACATATTAAATGGAAAGACCGCTTCTTTCACTCCATAGTAAGGGATCTCACGTTCTTTCAATTCTGGCACAGGAGAAGGCCTTCCGGTCAATTCTGCAGTTACAATATCAATGGCCAGCGGCACCATGCGGATTCCGCATACTTTCGATACCAATGGCACAGTGCGGGAAGCCCTCGGATTCGCTTCTAAAACAAATACTTTATCATTTTCAATGGCATACTGCATGTTCATCAATCCCTGTACATGCATTTCCTCTGCAATCTTTCTGGTGTATTCTTTGATGGTGGCCACATTTTCCTTTGAAATATGTTTCGAAGGAATGATACATGCAGAATCGCCAGAGTGAACGCCTGCCAGTTCAATATGTTCCATCACCGCCGGCACAAAGGCGTGATTTCCATCACTGATGGCGTCTGCCTCGCATTCTGTGGCATGGCCCAGGAAGCGATCAATCAAAATAGGCCGGTCCGGTGTAACGCCCACCGCCGCATTCATATAACCTGCCATGCTGTCTGAATCATACACTACTTCCATGCCCCGGCCGCCTAAAACGTAGGAAGGACGAACCATCACAGGATAACCGATTTCCTCTGCAATTTTCAGCGCCTCTTCCACATCTACCGCCATTCCAGATTCCGGCATTGGGATCTCTAATTTTTCCATCATAGCCCGGAACAGATCACGGTCCTCTGCCAGATCAATGACAGAAGGCGCCGTTCCCAAAATCTTCACGCCGTTTCGTTCCAGGTCTGCCGCCAGATTTAAGGGTGTCTGTCCGCCAAACTGAGCAATAACGCCCACCGGTTTCTCTTTTTTATAAATGCTTAAAACGTCCTCTAAGGTCAGGGGCTCAAAATACAATTTATCTGAAGTATCGTAATCAGTGGAAACTGTCTCTGGATTACAGTTTACAATAATCGTCTCAAATCCCAGTTTTTTCAATGCAAGGGACGCATGGACGCAGCAGTAATCAAATTCGATTCCTTGTCCAATTCGATTGGGTCCTCCTCCTAGAATCACGATCTTGGGCCTGCCATCTTCCTTTTTATCATTATCAGGCTTCTCTTCCTCTTTCGGCACATTGTAGGTGGAATAGTAATAAGCGTTGTCTTTCGTTCCGCTGACGTGTACGCCCTCCCAGACTTCTTCCATTCCTAAGGCAATTCTTCTCTCCCGTACCTCATCCTCTGTGATATCTAAAATCTGGCTTAAATATTTATCTGAAAATCCATGTCTCTTGGCATTCAGCAGCGCCTCATCTTCTGGAAGCCGCCCTTTTCCTGCCATCAGCGCTTCCTCTTCTTCCACCAGTTCTTTCATCTGTTCCAGGAAATAATGTTTTACCTTTGTGATCTTATGAATCTCTTCCACAGAAGCTCCTTTCCGCAGCGCTTCATAAATCACAAAATAACGTTCGCTGGAAGGAGTGATCAAAAGTTTTAGCAGCTCTGTCTTCGTCTTCTGATCAAAGTCCCTGGCATGTCCTAACCCATAACGTCCGGTTTCCAGACTTCGGATGGCCTTCTGGAAAGCTTCTTTGAAGGTCTTTCCGATACTCATCACTTCTCCCACTGCCCGCATCTGGGTGCCCAGCTTGTCCTCTACCCCTTTGAACTTCTCAAAGGCCCAGCGGGCAAATTTGATCACCACATAGTCTCCATCCGGCACATATTTGTCTAAGGTTCCATATTTTCCACAGGGAATATCTGCAAGAGTCAGACCTGTGGCAAGCATGGCTGATACCAGGGCAATGGGGAATCCGGTGGCTTTAGACGCCAGAGCTGAGGAACGTGAGGTTCTTGGATTGATCTCAATTACAATGTCCCGGTCTGTTTTAGGATCATGAGCCCATTGTACATTAGTTCCTCCAATCACCTGTATAGATTCCACAATTTTATATGATTTTTCCTGTAACCGCTTCTGCACTTCCTCAGAAATTGTAAGCATCGGAGCAGAACAGAAGGAGTCTCCTGTATGCACGCCCAAAGGATCAATATTTTCAATAAAGCACACGGTAATCATATTGTTGTCCGCATCACGCACCACTTCCAATTCCAGCTCTTCCCATCCTAAGATAGACTCTTCCACCAGAACCTGACCCACCAGACTTGCCTGAAGCCCTCTGGCGCAGACTGTCTTCAGCTCTTCCACATTGTATACCAATCCGCCGCCGGCGCCG
>JAAWBG010000041.1 GCA_022792535.1 Lachnospiraceae bacterium | reverse complement strand
CGTTCATCCTGAGCCAGGATCAAACTCTCATATAAAGTTCTCCTGCCAGGCTGGTTCTGTCTGGCTTACTGTTTCTAGGTCGCTTCTTCTGTCTTTCGACAGTTCTGCTGTTCTCTTGAATGGCCGCTTTCGCGGCTCCCTTCCTGCTTCCCTCTTATCAAGGTCCGCTCTCTGGGTTCTCTTTTTCGAATCTTTCAAGGTCATTTCACTGTTCAGTTATCAAGGTTCTTTTTCTTTCTGTCCTTCTTTGCTGTCTGTTGTCTCTCTTGCGCGACAACTTCTATATCTTATCATCTGCTGCCGCTTTTGTCAAGAACTTTTTTCAACTTTTTTTGTTTTTTGTAAATTCCTGTCATTTCTAATTTTCTTTTTCCCTGACATTCTTTACATTTTTCGACTGTCGTTCTCGACGACGATTGTTATCTTATCATGTTTATCTTTCAGTGTCAACAGAATTTTCCAAGAAAATTAAAGTAAGTTTTCATTTGAATTTTACATAAATTGTTTGAATTGTCTGTATTTTTTCTTCTATAGGATTAAGGTGCCAAAAACACCTTTGATGTTACGCCCATCTCTTTGACACCCTATATCTTTATAGAGAACATTAAATATGGGTATACTACTGAATCGCTGCAAACTGCAGAATATCAAAACTCATTTATCTTCCATATTGACAAACCAGATTTTATATGATTTAATATACATATGAACAATCATTCATATAAAATTATAGCAGCGATGATCTGCTTCATAATATGATAGGAGGAAAAATTATGAGTCATAATGAAAAACACATACACTCACATGACGCTCAGGAACATCAGGAACATGAACACGGTTGCTGCTGCGGCCAGGAGCATACCCAGGAACACCATAAGCATCAGGAACATGAACATACCCATGACTGCTGCTGCGGCCAAGAACATGAACACGAACATCACCGCCAATTCTCACAAGAAAAACCTGCCGATGCCAACACTGTATCGGGAGTCAAAATTACTTATCTAGTGGAAAATCTAGGCTGTGCTAACTGCGCGGCTAAAATGGAACGTCGTATTAACGATTTGCCGGAAGTCAATCATGCAGTCCTTACTTTTGCCACAAAGCAGCTTCGAGTAACGGTCACGCCAGAAGCTGCTCATAGAAAAGAAGGACTGACTGCCAAATTGCAAGAAATCTGCTCTTCTATTGAATCTGAAGTCACACTGCAGCTTCAAGTTTCTGCAAGAACAGGGAAAAAGTCTGTTTCAGACTCTCAGACAGCAGATTCCTCCAAAAGCAGATTCAGCGAACAGCAGCGGGATCTTATTTCTATTATCATAGGCGCAGTCTTGTTTGCAGCCGGTGAAATTTTAGAGCGGCTCGGCCTGATAGGCGCAATGACTATGCTGCCTTCCGCTGTTTTCATTATTTCCTATCTGATTCTGGGTGGACAGATTGTGCTGACCGCTTTGAAAAACCTAGTAAAAGGACAGATTTTTGATGAAAACTTTTTAATGAGCCTTGCAACTCTTGGCGCTTTTGCCATTGGAAATTTTCCGGAGGCAGTAGGCGTTATGCTGTTTTACCGTATTGGAGAATATTTTGAGGAAGCTGCTGTCTCCCGCAGTCGTTCTCAGATTATGGATGCAGTCGATTTACGTCCCGAAACGGTAAATCTTGTCCTCGGAAATGACATACAAGTGCTTCCAGCAGAGGAAGCTCAGATTGGCGATCTCCTGTTGATCCGCCCCGGAGACCGCATTCCATTGGACGGCGCTGTGGTGGAAGGGGAAAGCCGCCTGGACACTTCCCCTATTACGGGCGAGCCTGTCCCTGTAAAAATTGTCCCTGGAGATTCTGTTACCTCTGGGTGTATCAATACTTCCGGACAGTTAAAAATGCAAGTAGAAAAAACATTGGAACATTCCATGGTTACCAGAATTCTAGATTCTGTAGAAAATGCAGCCGCCAGCAAACCTAAAATCGACCGTTTTATCACGAGGTTTTCCAGGATTTATACCCCTTTTGTTGTGATTGCTGCTTTAGCCACCGCCATCATTCCCTCGCTCATAACTGGAAATTGGCATCACTGGATCTATACTGCATTGACATTTCTGGTAATAAGCTGTCCCTGCGCCCTGGTGTTAAGCGTTCCCTTAGCTTTCTTTTCCGGTATTGGAGCAGGTTCCAAAAAAGGAATTCTTTTCAAAGGCGGCGTATCCATAGAAGGATTAAACCATATTTCCACTGTTGTTATGGATAAAACCGGGACCATCACCAAAGGAAATTTTGTAGTACAGCAAATTGTTCCCCTTCAAAATAATACAGAGGAGGAAGTCTTAAGAATCTGCGCCAGCTTAGAGCAGCACTCTACCCATCCCATCGGCGCCAGCATTCTTGCTGCAGCTCAGGAGAGAAATCTTGTTTTAGAAAATGCCTCTTCTTTAACTGAAATTGCCGGCCATGGCATCCAGGCAGAACTGGCCTCTGGTCAGGCCCTTGCCGGGAATAAAAAATTGATGGAACAGTCCCAAATTGACGTATCTGATCTCAGCCAAAACATTTATGGCACAGAAGTTTTTGTGGCTCTCAATCATGTTTTAATCGGATGTATTTTCATCTCCGACACCATCAAACCAGAAGCCAGTACAGCAATTCATGCGCTAAAGCAATTACACATCACCACTGCTATGTTGACAGGAGACGCTCAGGAAAGCGCCCAGGCAGTCGCAGCGGAAACTGGCATTGAAGAAGTGTACGCTAAACTGCTGCCGGAAGATAAACTTGCAAAATTACAGGAAATTCGTAAAAGAAATGGTTCCGTCATGTTTGTGGGAGACGGCATCAACGACGCGCCTGTGCTGGCGGGCGCAGATGTGGGCGCCGCCATGGGCAGCGGTGCAGACGCCGCCATAGAAGCAGCCGATGTGGTATTTATGACTTCTAATGTGGAAGCAGTACCTGATTCCATTGCCATTGCCCGTGCCACAACCCAGATTGCATGGCAGAATGTAGTATTTGCCCTGGCAGTTAAGGCTCTTGTTATGATATTTGGCCTTACTGGTCATGCTTCCATGTGGATGGCTGTATTTGCAGACAGCGGCGTTGCCATGTTGTGTGTACTCAATTCTATCCGCATGTTATACAAGAATTTTTCATCCTGATCTTTTTCGATCATCATAGAGGTAGAAGGCCATGTAAAACAAGATAATTTTTGTGTCTTACACAACCTTCTACCTCTATTTTTCTTATGTTTTCCCATCCATCTGTCTGATCTTTATCATTTCCCATTCATTTTCCCAATGGCTTCCCGAATATTTTCCACACCTACAATCTGAATTCCTTTCGTATCCGTCAATCCTGGAAGAGATACTTTAGGCAGAATACAGGTGTCAAATCCTAACTTTCTCGCCTCAGAAACACGCTGCTGAGCCATATTCACCGCTCGAACCTCTCCGCTCAGTCCCACTTCTCCAAAACAAATTATCTTCTCATCTATGGCCTTGTCTTGAAAACTAGAAGCAAGAGCCATCACAATTCCAAGATCAATGGCAGGTTCATTCATTCGAATCCCTCCTGCAATATTGACATAGGCATCACAAGAAGACAGAGACATACCTGCTCGTTTTTCCAACACCGCCATCAACAGATTGACTCGATTCAAATCTGTCCCTGCCGCGGTTCTTCTTGGTATTCCAAAATTGCTGTGGCAGACCAAAGCCTGAATCTCCATTAAAATGGGACGGGTTCCTTCCATCGAACAGGCCACCACAGAGCCGGAAGCTCCCTGAGGCTTTCCATTTAACATAAATTCCGAAGGATTTGCCACTTCCATCAGTCCTTCTTCCCGCATCTCAAATACGCCGATTTCGTTGGTAGAACCAAAGCGATTTTTCACACCGCGTAAAATCCGATAAGAAGCGTGACGGTCCCCCTCAAAATAAAGCACTGTATCCACCATATGTTCCAACACTCTGGGCCCTGCTACCACTCCTTCTTTTGTCACATGTCCTACAATAAAAACTGTAATCTCCATTCCCTTTGCAATCTGCAGCAAGCGGCTGGTGGTCTCCCTCACCTGGGATACGCTGCCTGGCGCCGAAGACACATCTTCACTATAGACAGTCTGAATCGAGTCAATAATCAAAATCTGCGGTTTCTGTCTCTCTGTTACCTGTTCGATCCGTTCCATGCTGGTCTCGCAAAAAAGCTGAAGCCCATCGGAAAAATCGCCGATGCGCTGGGCTCTCATTTTTATCTGCTGTAAAGATTCCTCACCGGAAATATACAATACCTCCATCTCTTCTGCCAGATTCCTGCACACCTGCAGTAATAACGTAGATTTCCCGATTCCAGGGTCTCCTCCTACCAGCACCAAAGAACCTGGTACAATTCCTCCTCCCAGTACCCGGTCTAATTCTCGAAAACCTGTAGTCACCCGCTCTCTGGCCTGTAAATCAATCTCAGAAAGCCTAGCGGGCTTCATCTCTTCTTTTCCGCCCATTGTACTCTTTATTTTCCCAGGATTCTTCTTTTCTACTAGTTCCTCCACAAAGGTATTCCATTCTCTGCACCCTGGGCACTGCCCCATCCATTTGGAAGACTCGTATCCACAGGATTGGCAGAAATACACCGTTGTCTTTTTTACTTTTGCCATCTTCTATCCTTTCCAAAAGCCTGTTTCATCAGAACAGGACATCCGAAAAGCCGCACTGTGCCTGACTTTGGGGATGCCCTTACTTTATAATCCTATTTTTAATCCTGAATTCATGCTTCTGCTCTTTCGATCTGAACAGAAACCGGAACGTCTTCGCTCAATTCTACACTGAGACTTATCTTACCGCCTAAATTAGTCTTCATATGACCGGCCTTTACTCCATTTACCGTAACTTCATATTCCGCCTGTTCCTCTAATTCCAGGGTGATCTGCGCATCTTCCGGACCCTCTACCTGAAAATCAACGCCGCGATCTGTCACGTGCAGCTGACTTACTGTGGTTCCCGGTACAGATTCATACACGAACATGCCATTCCGTTCTAACTTGGTAATCTCTCGGAACGTTTTTACCTTATACAGATCTCCGCCAAACTCAAAATTATCTGCTTTTGACTTGGCAGCCAGCTTGTAATTCCCAAAACTTAAAGTCCCATTGTTCTCTGTACGAATCAGTTCTTCTACTACAGCCATTTTCTTATCCTCCTGTCGATATCTTGTCCTGCTTCTCTTATTCGCATCCCGCAGTACATACACAGAAATTTCTGCTTTCTACTTCATGGTCATTATATAATAAATTTCGTTTTTTTTCCAGCTATTTTTCCTTTTTCACCACAAAAGTAATCTGCTTTTTCTGCATCACTGCCTCTACCACATCGCCTGTCTTTACCCTGCCGGCAAGTATTTCTTCTGCCAGCTCATCCTCAATTTTATTCTGAATGGTTCTCCGCAGCGGACGGGCGCCATATTTCGGTTCATAAGCGGTATCTACAATATAGCTTTTGACATTTCCAGTGATACGAAGTTCCATTCCCATTTGATTCTTGCACCGTTCTATCAGTTTTTTCGTCATAAGGGTTACAATCTTCTTCATATCTTCTTTTGTCAATGGATGGAATACAAGCGTCTCGTCAATACGATTTAAAAATTCCGGCTTAAAAATTCTGCGCACTTCTTCCATCACACTGCTTTTCATTCGTTCATAATTGTGCTTAGAGTCTTCCACCGAGGCAAATCCCAAGGCTTTGGGCTCAATAATAGACTGTGCTCCTGCATTGGAAGTCATAATAATGATAGTGTTTTTAAAATCGATCTTCCTTCCCTGGGCATCGGTGATATGCCCATCGTCTAGCACCTGAAGCAAAATATTAAATACATCAGGATGAGCTTTTTCAATCTCATCAAACAAAATTACGGAATAAGGATTGCGTCTCACTTTTTCGCTGAGCTGTCCGCCTTCCTCGTATCCTACATATCCCGGCGGTGATCCGATCATTTTTGATACGCTGTGCTTCTCCATATACTCCGACATATCCACCCGGATCGTAGCATCTTCTGTTCCAAACATTGCCTCTGCCAGAGCCTTAGAAATCTCTGTCTTTCCCACGCCGGTAGGTCCTAAAAACAGAAAGGAACCAATGGGCCTGTTGGGATCTTTTAACCCTACTCTTCCACGCCTCACTGCCTTAGCCACTGCAGTAACCGCCTCTTCCTGTCCAATTACCCGCTTATGCAGAATGGATTCCAATTTGCGCAGTTTTACTGTCTCCTCTTCTGCCAACCGTTTTACTGGAATCTTAGTCCACTGAGCCACTACTTCCGCAACTTCATTTTCTCCCACTTCTGTCTTTTTGCGCTTCATGGATTTTTTTACTTTTTTCTGCAATTTTTCATATTCAGCCTGCAGCGACTCTTTTTCTTTGCGCAGCTCAGATGCTTCTTTCATCTCCATCTTCCGAATCGCTTCTTCCATCTCTTCTGTGACCCGATTCATCTCTACGCGGATATCCTGTAATGTTGTGGAAGTCTTGACCCCTTCCAATCGGACTTTTGCCGCTGCTTCATCCATCAGATCAATGGCTTTATCCGGCAAAAACCGATCTGAAATATAACGATCTGCAAGTCTGGCAGCCGCCTCTAATCCTTCTTCGGTGATCACAACCTGATGATGTCTCTCATAAAATTTCCGCAGTCCTTTTAATATTTCCAGGGTTTCTTCTACCGTAGGCTCTTCCACCATCACTGGCTGAAATCTGCGCTCTAAGGCGGCGTCCCTCTCAATATATTTTCGATATTCTTCCACCGTAGTAGCTCCGATCATCTGAAGCTCTCCCCGCGCAAGGTAAGGTTTCAAAATATTTGAGGCATCCATGGCCCCCTCTGCGCCTCCTGCTCCGATCATCGTATGAAGCTCATCCATAAACAATAGAATATTTCCTGCTCCGATCACTTCCCGAATCACTTTTTTGATTCGTTCTTCAAATTCTCCTCTATACTTAGAACCTGCAATCATACTAGAAAGGTCCAAAGTCAGCACCCGTTTTCCAGCCACAGATTCCGGCACCAATCCCAGAGAAATCTGCTGTGCTAACCCCTCTGCAATGGCTGTTTTTCCCACGCCTGGCTCTCCGATCAGACAGGGATTGTTCTTTCCGCGGCGGCTTAAAATCTGAATGACCCGGCGGATCTCATCTTCCCTGCCAATCACTGGGTCCAATTTTCCCTCTGATGCAAGTTTCGTCAAATCTCTGGAATACTGATCCAACACAGGAGTTGCCTCCAGATTTCTCTTTCTTCCTTTGGCGGATTTTAATTCTTCTCTAGAGAAACTTCCTTCTTCTCCCATTGCCACCAAAAGGTCTATATATAATTTCTGCAGATTGATACCCATCGTATTTAAAAGGCGCACTGCTGCAGATTCATTTTCCTTCATTATCGCCAGCAAAAGATGCTCTGTTCCTATCTCTTCGCTGTGAAAATGAGCTGCCTCCTTCTCGGCAGTGTCCAATACTTTCTGGGTTCTGGGAGAATAACCGTCTGTATCCAGCAATGCGGTTCTGCTCCCTGGAGAGATCAGCTCTTCAATCAACTCCAGCAGTTTTTTTCCATCTACATGATTATCTGTCAAAACCTGAGCGGCTACTCCCTTTCCCTCTTGCAGCAATCCTGCAAGAATATGCTCTGTTCCCACATAATTATGCTGCAGCTTTTTCGATAATCGGGCTGCCAGCTCCAGGACTTTTCCTGCCTGGGGCGTATATTGTCTATGCATATATTCCTCCTGTCAATTCACCTTTCATTTCATAAGGTATACTCTCCGAGCATCCCATTATGGCCATTTGGCCTTTCATAAGGTATACTCTCCGAGCATCCCATTATGGCCATT
>JAAWBG010000094.1 GCA_022792535.1 Lachnospiraceae bacterium | reverse complement strand
GTCAATGTGACCTTGTTACGGAGCGGTTAAGAAATGGGTGGACCGCTTATGAAAAATATATGACACTGACATTGGCAGGAAAATCTCCGCTGAAGATGGAAAAAATTATGAATGATTTAGAAGGAATTCCGCTTGCAGAATATGATATAATTGATGACTATTATTCGTTTGGAAGGCAACCACTTAATGATTTTTCAATTTATAAATTTTCGAATCGATATATATGGGATGCATGGAATTTTGATTATAGAACGGCAGATGATGAATTTATAAGAAATCAAGCTGAAAAAATTTCTCACTATAAACTTCTTTCACCACAGAAGACGGAAACTGAAATAGAAAAATGGACGGCGTATTTAATAAAACTAAAAGAAAACCAAGTGATTAGAGAATGTTTTATGGTGACGAATCCCAGCCTTTGTTTGAGTAATCATACGCTTGATGGACATACGCTTAGAATTGTGAGTGGGTATATTTATGTTATTTATGATAATGGGACGGATGATTTACTGCCAAGAAACCAAGAGGGGCAGTTAGAAAATAATAAATGGTATAGACAAAAGGCGAAGATAACAGTGATAAGAGGAGTGACTAATGACAGTTTAGAAATATGGTTCGGGGGACTAGCGCCTGCTGAACTGGTGCCGGAAGAATTTTTAAATTAACAGTGCAAAGGAGAAAAACATGGAAACAATGGAGCGAATTGTCATTATCGGTTGTGGTGGAAGTGGAAAATCAACGCTGGCGAAGCAGTTAGGGAAAAAATTGAAATTGCCGGTAGTACATTTGGACCAAATCTATTGGAAAGAAAATTGGCAGCACATATCAGATGAAGAATTAGACAAGCTCTTGACAGCGGCGGCAAATCAGCCGAAATGGATTATAGATGGCAATTATAACAGGACAATATCTGCCAGACTGGAGCACTGTGATACGGTGATTTATTTGGATTATTCAAGATTTACCTGTCTGCGCGGCGTGTTAAAGCGCATTATAACGACCTACGGAAAAGTGCGTTCCGACATGGGGGAAGGGTGTCCGGAACGGTTCGATTTAGAATTTTTAAAATGGGTATGGGACTTCAATAAAAAGCATAGGAAAAAATATCATGGAATGTTGTCAGTATTGGAGGAAAAGAATGTTTTGATTTTCCAAAACAGAAGAGAATGCAAGACATTTGTAGACCAGCTTGGAAAGTAAAAAGGAGAGACAAGTCGTCATCCTTTTTCTACAGAATGTATATGGGACAGATAATTTACTTTGCTTAGGCATGAGATTCGACTCTCTCATGCCTACCAAGCGGGTAGAGCCGCAAAATAAGTTAAGCGCCTGACGAATTGTCAGGCGCTTGGCTATTAATAGGAGAACTTGAATAGGCAAAGTATTATCTATCCCTTCTTTCATATAACGCATAATATCGGTTTTGCCGGAAAATACACAGAAGGCTGACAAATACAGTTGCCAGTTCAGCAAAAGGAATGGCAAGCCAAATGCCATCTACCTTAAGCCAGAGCGGAAGCAGCCAAAGCCCAAGCAAAATAAAGACGAAAGTCCTAGAAAAAGAAAGCAGTGCAGATATTTTACCATTGGACAAGGCTGTAAACAGTGCGGAGGCAAAAATATTAATTCCTGCAAACAAAAACCCGATGGAGAACAATCCGAGACCACGAGTAATTAACGGATAAACAGCGGAATCCTTGGCGGCAAATAGAGTGGCAATGGGATTTGTGCAAAGCAGCGCGATACCAAACATCAGCAAAGAGGAAAATACAATAAACAGCATACAAATGCGGAAAATTTGCTGCAATCCCACTTTGTTTTGACTGCCATACTGAAAACCAATCACAGGGGCAACACCCATGGAAAATCCTAAATAAAGCGAAGTCATTAAAAATTGGCAATACAGGATAACGGTAATTGCGGCAACACCATCGGAACCGATATAGTGCATCATTAAAATGTTAAACAGAAATGTCGTTATACTGGTTGAGATATTAGTGACCATTTCGGAGGAGCCGTTGAAACAGCTTTCGCCAAGTACGCGCCACCGTAGTTTGGGCAGAGTGAAGCACAAGCCTGTTCGGTTGCACAAAAAGAACAGTATTCCACCCAAGGCGGGAATACAGAATCCGATGACAGTTGCCCACGCCGCACCCTGAATACCCCAGCCCAGTACAGCAACAAATACATAGTCCAACAGCATATTTGCAATGCCCGCTGCAATGGTCAGCACTAAACCGAGTCCTGGTTTTCCTGCTGTGACAAAAAAACTTTGAAATAGTACTTGTAGCACGGAAGCAGGTGCAAACACCGTTAAAATCCATAAATAGTCCTGACATAGTGGAATCAAGGCGCCGCTGGCGCCCATCAAAATGACAAGCGGTTCCAAAAAGAGCAGTGTCAGGAGCGTGATGATAAGCCCGATTGCAGTTGCGGCGCAGATAATCAGCGTGAAATTTTGTTTTGCCTCCAGTGCTTTCCCTTCACCAAACTGCCGTGAAACGACAGCGCTTCCGCCGGTGGCAAACATAATGCCGATTGCCATGGTGAGACCGGCGAGCGGATAGGTCAGATTTACCGCCGAAAGCGCGTCTGTACCGACAAAACGTGCCACAAAAAAGCCATCTACAATGGTGTAGAGAGACATAAAAATCATCATAATAATCGTGGGGAACGCGAACCGCAGCAGTCCGCCAAACCCGAAATCTTTTGAAATTGCGTTATTCATGGTTGCCTCCATTCTGCCGCCCTGCCGCGGCTTATC
>JAAWBG010000123.1 GCA_022792535.1 Lachnospiraceae bacterium | reverse complement strand
GATATCATACTTTTTTGAATTAAAAAGTAAAAAAAGTATGACATTGAATGCTAATGAATTCGTATACTGTTTCATTTTTATAAACATAACCTTTCCATGGTTGCACGGAATATCATAACATGCAACATAACATGAATATCCATATTCTTTTTGCATAATATAGGGTATCATTCCTACATCTTTTTTATGATGAATATCTTTATAATATGGAAACAATGTTAAAAATTTCATTTTTAAAACCACCAATAAATATTTATCCAAAATAGTTTACATTTTCTTCCCAAAAGAAACTATAATTCATTGTAAATTGGCCAATCGCTGCCCAAATCAATGAAAAAGTTAAAACAATAATTGTCCAAAATCGTTTTTTCTTAGCACTTTTACATGAAGATATCACATGAACAATTGCTAATAATGCCAAAGGCAATAAGAAATATGTATATCTATATATTAAGTAATACTTAGTAGATAACAATTGTATTGCTAATAAATATATTGTTGCATTCATCCACATCCTATGTCTCATGTCTTCTAAAGAAAACATATTTCGATTGATCAAAACTATCAATAAAATAAAAATTTGACGTATAGATGAAACAACAGATGTTCCTGCCCAATCACTTAAGCTGAACAAATACATATACCGAAAGTGAATGAATTGCAAAAAACTTTCTAATCCAAAAAATACCATTAAATATACTGCAAAAAATACTAGTGCTAAACTTTTCTTTCCTTTTGCAGACCAATTAATTCTTAATAACCAATACAAAGGGATCAAAGCCAAAGCACTGGTATGTACTAATGCAAGAACCACAACAGTAATTATATATTTAACGGGCTTATTCTCATAAACATATTTTGAAAACAATACAAAAACAGCTGCGCTCATATAATTTCTTGTCGTATTGAAACTTGTAAAATAGCTTCCAATAGTTAATGTCAATATGACACTAAGCCATACTATCTCCGATTCTTTTGAAAGAAATATAAACATAGCGACAACAGTAATAATGGCTAATACACACATTAACACAACTATATTATATCCGCTAATCTCTCCAACTACTTTTTCTATAATTGCGAAAATAGGCTCTCTTTCTTTAATGAGATCTAATATTCCAAGATTTTTAATATAATAAGAGTATATATAGTCAT
>JAAWBG010000122.1 GCA_022792535.1 Lachnospiraceae bacterium | reverse complement strand
CATTCTATTCTCCTAATAAGTTATTGTAATTTGATGACTGTTGGGTATAATTTTAAAGAATATGTACAATTTATTATTAGGAGAATAGAATGCCAATATTTTCTGATTGGATTATTCTTAATATCCTTATCAATTTATACACCAGGAGGGAAAAAATATGAATTACATATATGATATTTTACTTAATTTTAATCGTCAGTTGTATGATTTCTTTGAATGGAATTTGAGTGATAATATTATTCATGTTCGTAAAATTCCGCTTTTTAGAATTGATAGTAAAACATTGCTAACAATTCGTGATAATAAAGTAAAAGTAGATTCTAGTTTTTTAGAAAAAATAAAAAATAAAACAGAAATCTTTACGAATAAAGATGTAGATGTAATTGAATATGCATCACTATTAACTGATGGAAGTAGTGTAATAGCTTTGAAGTTGAATCATGATGGAAAATCTTTTGGAAAGAGTACTTTATTAGTTGATGAAGATTCTGAAGTGTTAGAAGTAAGTGATAGAATTAAAGAATTAAATTTTTCATATGAAATATTGGAAAGCGAAATTTATGTTCCATTAAAAACAAGAAAAGAACAAAAAATGGAAAAATTCGTAAAAGAGGAATTAAAGAAGAGTCAGAAACAGAAAGATTTTGAAAAATTATCTTATTTATATTTTGAATATTTTGGAAAAACAGAAGAGTCAATAGAAAAAATTATATATCAATTTCAAAGACAAATGAAATATGGAAATTATGAGATGACTCACAAATTATATGATTTTTTTAAGTTAACTTCTGCTATAAAGTAACTTACAACATTCTTTTGGAATGTTGTTTTTTATTTATTCCTTTGATATAATAACAATATTGGAAGGTGTGAAAATGGAATATAAAGTAATGATATCAGAATTTGAAGGCCCACTTGATTTACTATTGCATTTAATTAAAGAAGCATCAATTGAAATTTTTGATATAGAGATAGAAAAGATAACGGAACAATATATGGATTATATTCATCAAATGGAAACAATGAATTTAAATATTGCTAGTGAGTATTTAACTATGGCAGCAGAATTAATCGAAATGAAATCAAACAGTTTACTTCCTAAAAAAGTAGTAGAAAGTGAAGATGAATATGAAGAAGATCCAAGAGAAAATTTAATTCAAAGATTACTTGAATATCAACGTTATAAAGAAGTTGTTCCTAAACTGCACGAATTAGAGGAACAAAGACAAGAATATTATTCCAAAACACCAGAAAGTTTAAGAGAGTATACTGATATCGATGCTGATTCAGTAGATCTAGATATTGATTTAAATGACTTATTAGAAGCATTTAAAAAGATGCTAGAGAGAAAAGAACTAGAAAAACCTTTGCAAACAAAAGTAACAAAAAAGGAATATTCTGTGAGTGCTAGAAGTAATGAAATTAGAAGATTATTAAAAGAAAAGAAAAAGATAGAGTTTGAAGAACTTTTTGAACTCGTTACCAAAGAATATGTGATTGTAACATTTTTATCTATCTTGGATTTAGCACGTAAACAAGAATTGAATATTACACAAGATCGTAACTTTAACAATATTATATTAGAATTAAAAGGAAGTGAAACTCATGGATAAAAAGGCAGTTTTAGAAGGTCTACTATTTGTAGTTGGAGAAGAAGGATTAACTGCAGCAGAAATTCAAAATTTATTAGAGGTCAGCGAATATGAGTTTCAAAAGTTAATTAGTGCATTAGATGAAGATTATAGAAGAAAAGATAGAGGAATTCAAATTGCTTTTTTAGGAAACTGCTATAAGTTAGTAACAAAACAAGAACATAAAGAGTATTATCAAAAAATGGTAAAAATAGAAGAAAATAGTACATTATCTGGAGCTGCATTAGAAACATTAGCTATTATTGCCTATAATCAGCCAATTACTAGAGTAGAGGTAGATGAAATTCGTGGAGTTTCTAGTGTTCATCATGTAAGAAAATTATTGCTTAAAAATTTGATTCGTGAAATGGGAAAATCAGATTTGCCAGGTAGACCTATGAGTTATGGTGTAACAGATGAATTTTTAGACTATTTTGGTTTATCTTCAATAGAAGATTTACCTAAGATTAAGATTGAAGATATATCTGAAAATGAACAGGTAGATTTGTTTGAGTCAAAATATAAAGAACAATGATAGATACTGATAAATTTCGTAATTTAATTGGTTAATAGAAATAATAATTCATCTATTTTTATAGAAAAAGTTACAGTTCAGATAGAAAATAACAACACAAAGTGTTTTTCTATCTTT
>JAAWBG010000121.1 GCA_022792535.1 Lachnospiraceae bacterium | reverse complement strand
TTAAGATAATCATCAACAAACATAATAATTCCCATGATCCAGGTAGCTACCATTGACTTTTTCCTCGATCCGGCAAACTTGGACAGGATATCGCTGAAGCCCAGCAGCGCTCCCGATTTTTCGAAAAGCTTGATGATTCCGCCAAAGCCCAGAAGGAGCATCAGCAGAAACTGATAAGATTCATTGGAAAGCGCTCCGTAAAGCCATCCAACATATCCGTTGAAAATATCGCCCTTAAAGACCAAGGCCGCGCCTATTACAGATGACAAAATGATCATCTCCGGCATTCTTTTTGTAATCAGCACACCGATAATGAGAACAGCAATCGGTATACAGGAAATAATTCCATATTCCATTTCTTAACCCTCCTAACAATATATCCGAGATGAATTAGTGTTCTTTGAACTTTATGAATGCTGCAGCTTCATTAATTCTTCATACAGAGTTTCTCCGGCATTTAAGGTGTCCGGCGCTCCCCTTGACGATATTGTACGATAAGTTTGAAAATTTAGAAATTACCTCTTGACATGATTTTTATACACCATAATTGCATATAATAATCCAAAAGTAGTATATTTTTAGGTATTAAGGATCAGTGCATTTACATCCCGGATACGATATAATATGCGATAAGAGATTGAAAATTCTAAAAAAGGGAGATAAAGTCCATGGAAAAAAACAGCGTCATGCTGCTGAACGATATTATTTACAGAATCCATACGATTCCGGATTTTGATGAGATGCGAAAATCTGTACTGGAGTTTCTGCAGTATCTAATACCCTGCCCGATATCCGCCTTCTACCTTGCATCCTCGAAAGTACCATATGAGCTGGAGCGCCCTGTGGGAAGTGGCCTTGGGGATGATCACTGGCAGCTGTATCTGGATCAATTTCAAGAATTAGATTATACCCGCTGGACCTTTGCTGCGCCTACAGCACAGGCTTATCGTGAAACCGATCTCCTGCAGGAAAATGTTCGAATCAC
This sequence comes from Lachnospiraceae bacterium, assembly GCA_022792535.1. Classification (GTDB taxonomy): domain Bacteria; phylum Bacillota; class Clostridia; order Lachnospirales; family Lachnospiraceae; genus Petralouisia. The sequence continues at coordinate 144 of JAAWBG010000121.1, read as the reverse complement.
TACCCCTTATTACAAAGCTCTGTATAATGACTCAGGTATGCATTATTCTGCAATTGTTACCATTATTCACGAAAGTATTTTTCTGGGAGTCATCAATTTATTCCGCCCCAAGGAGGATGGAGATTTTACGGATGAAGAAATGTT
>JAAWBG010000120.1 GCA_022792535.1 Lachnospiraceae bacterium | reverse complement strand
TATTATTTAGTGCTGGGAATACAAGTACTGAAATTGGAAAAGTGCAGGATACATTAGGGAAATATAAATATTTTTTACTTTTCGATTTAGCAGCGATTATTGGTTTTGAAAAAAAGATGCTAGCTTCCGAGTCAATGCATCTAGTTATAGACTGGTTGATTTCGGAACTCAAACTGAATAAAACAGATAAGGAATATTTATATCATTCTCGGGATGCTATGCTGGGGAATGATATTCTATGGAAATCAATTAAGTCGCACTGCGTAATGAAATCTTACCAAGAGTATGTAAATGCTATCATTACAAATATAGATTTTATTGAAAAAAAACCATATAAAATACTTGTAACTGCGACTATGAGTGCAGGAAAATCAACGTTTGTTAATGCCTTAACCGGAAAAAATGTAAGCCTGTCACAAAATATGGCATGTACAAGCAAAAGGCATTCTGTGTTGAGTAAACCATATGAAGATGGCTATGCTTATGAGTATGATCACGAGTTGGTTATGGATGCAGGCAAAGAAGAGCTTCTTGATGATAATGATTCAAATCATGCTAATAAGATAATAGTAAGTACTTATTACAATGGCCTTTTGGGCGGTAAACGATTAATTATTCATGATTCACCGGGAGTAAATTATAGTGGAAATGTAGGGCATAAAGATATCTCGAACCAGTTGATCCGCTCAAAAGACTATCAATTACTCATATATGTAATGAATGCAACACAGCTTGGGACAAATGATGATGCGGAGCATTTGCAATTTGTGAAACAGCATATTGGCAGAAAAAAGATGCTGTTTGTGGTAAATAAAATTGATGCTTTCAATATAGATGAAGAAAATATTGAAGCTGCTATGAGAAAACAGATAAAGCATTTGGAAAACAAAGGGTTCAAGAAACCATATATTTGTCCCGTTTCTTCAAGGGCTGCCTATTTGTCCAGAAAAAGTGAAAACAGTGCATTAACAAGGGTAGAGCAGAGGGAACTGAATTGTTTTATTGATGATTTTGAACAAATGGAGTTATCAAAGTATTATGATAAATATTTTCCTGAAATCTCCATTCCTGATGAAGAAAGTGAAGAAAAGCAATTAGTTAAAAATTGCGGAATAGCGTATGTAGAACAGATGATACTTAAACTTTACCGAGAGGCAAGATAGTATGGTACAAGATATATGGAATGGAGGAAGATACGAGAAATATAATGCTGTCGCAGAGCAATTGGAATTCC
>JAAWBG010000119.1 GCA_022792535.1 Lachnospiraceae bacterium | reverse complement strand
TGAGACGGCGACAGATTATTCTGACAAGCCAATGGAAGCCCAGGTGATAAAAAGCGTTACCGTAGACTGCTTCGGGGTGGAATACCCAGAACCAGATAAAATCTAAGGCGCTCAGTTTCCTATATGCATCGCTTTAACTGCTTCGTTTTCACAAAATGAAGCAGTTAAAATGTAAATATTGCGCCTTTGCCTAATCAAAAAGCGTTTTCCAGCTTTTTGCATGGTATGCTTCAAAGCACATCTTAATTTGCTCTTTATTATTTTTCTCTTCTGCAAGCGCAGGAAGCTCGTCCATGCCAAAATATTTGCTTTCCAATGTTTCTATATTGGGTTCAAATTCTCCGCCTATCACAGAGCATAACACAAATATTTTACATATCTTATATGCATAAATGGGCAGATTATGCTTTTCCCTGTCCTGGACTGCAATCACCATATCAGCCGTAACATCCAACCCCGCCTCCTCTTTTACTTCTTTTATGGTATTTTCTTTGACCGATACATTGACGTCAACCCAGCCGCCTGGCAAAGACCATGTGCCATTCCTCTCCTTTACAAGCAATATTTTACCATCCTGGAAAATTGCCGCCCGGCTGTCTAGCTTCGGCGTCTGGTATCCAGTTTCATTGCAAAACAAAGTCTTTACTTTGCCCACTGGAATATCTGATTTGTAAGCTATCATTTCTGCTGCAATGTCCCTGACCCTCCCATACCGTTCCAAGTCAAAGGGCCCTTCCCCATAAAAAAGCCCTGCCTGCGCGATGCTTTGCAATTCCACTGCCCATTGCAGCCATTTTTCATTGCTGTCCATATGCCCTGCCTCCCTTCTCTATCCCTTTCGTTCCTTCCACCTGCCTATTTAGGCTTACCATTCCCGTTCCCCAATGGCGTCTTCCACATCCATGTCAATGCCAAACCATTTCAAAATATGCTCCACCGCCTCGCCAATGCTCTCCCGGGCGCTAGTCTCTATCTCGCTGCCATTTTCCTCAAATTCCTCCTGCAGCCCATTGATTGCCAATGTCATCTGGTCAAATTTTTCTTGTAT
>JAAWBG010000118.1 GCA_022792535.1 Lachnospiraceae bacterium | reverse complement strand
TGAGTGTTGCATCACCAGTTGCATATTCTCCAGTCGGCGCTGTCCAGGTTCCTGTTACACCTTCAATATCTGAAAGATCTGCAGCGCTTACTTTTTTGCCGTCTATCATCACGGCGTCAATCATATAATCCTGCGTAGTGCCATCCGGCTGAGAAACAGCAGAATCCGGTTTAATTACCAGTGTAATGCTGCCATTTTCATTTACAACATAATCCGCACGACCATATCCATCTACAGTTCCTGCTGTGATACCATCACCACTAACATCAGCTTTACCATAGTCTCCGACAACAACAGAAATTACTGCGTTGCTTGCCGGTTCCGGTTCTGGTTCCTTCAAAATAACGTCGTCATCCGGGGTATCAGGGTCTTTCGGGTCAACCGTTGCTTTCTGATAGGTTACGGTGATAGATTGGTCCGCTGTGATGTCATTCAACTGATAATCCAGTCCATGAATTTTCTGTGCATCGGTCAATGCGACTTCAGCGCCATTCACCAAGAATTTATCAATGACATATGCACGATATGGTTTCGTCGTATCTGCACCACTGTCTACCGGACCATCCGGTTTGAATTTATACGTTGCAGATGTGCTTTCCCCACTGCCCAGTGTTTCCACTACATTGGTCAAGTCGGTAGTAGAACCAGATGGTGTGAATGTGCTGGCATTGGTAGCGGAAGCATTTGGTGTATAATCAAATTTACCGCCAGTACCGGAATTTACAGTTACTTTATATGCATTAGCGTCATCTGTTGGAACAACGACATCCTCCAGCGCTGTTGCTGCGATAACAATTGCCAAATCTGCTGTGCCGACAATCTGTGTTCCATCTAACATATATTGGTTTTTCGCTGCATCCCACGTTACTGTGATTGCAGTACCGCCGCTGATGTTGTCAGCTGTAGCACCGATTTTCACTGTTAATTCAGACGGATCAGGTCTTGTTCCATCTTTCCACATATAGCCTGCTTTCGGCGCTAAACTAAAGTAGTAATTTTTCATGTTTTGTGCCCGTGCAGCGCCTAGTAGGTCAATGCGGGTTGCAGTCTGCGTTTCCAGCACAACAGGGTGACTCAAGTCGCTTTCCATATAAACCGGCTTGTTCATGTCCTCTGTTCCTGCTTCTAACGGTTCATCTGTCATGTCTTTATATCCGGGTGCTTCTACATCAAAAGTATAGTCATTATCTCCCGGAACACCAATGGTCACCTGACCATTTTCGTCTGTTGTACCCGTTCCGATCGGCACTCCGTCTTTTTTAACTGTTACAGTTGCGCCCGGAATCAGTTCTCCAGGATTTTCTTCTGGTCCCTGCTGCACCACAAATGTGATACCAACATTGCCATAGTCATTAAATTCAATCTGTGTACGTACGTCTGAACCGGTAACAGTTCCGCTTCCTGTTTCAACTGCCATTACCTGATGGAATCCACCATCTAGCGCATATTGCGCATCAAGACGTTTCGGATCGGTGATTGGGTTATTGTTTTCTGTATCCACATCGCGCCAATAGTTTTTCATGAACTCTCTAT
>JAAWBG010000117.1 GCA_022792535.1 Lachnospiraceae bacterium | reverse complement strand
GTAGCAAGTAATTTATATGAATTTTTAAAAGAATATGAAAAATAATATTTATAATAATTATATTCAATTACAAAAGTAGTTACTATATTATAAAAAATATAGTAATTTTTTCAAGTAAGAAGAAAAATAAAATTTTTGTGAAATCTTAAAATAGAGATTGTTTTTTTATAATAAATTATGATAAAATAAAAAAACTGCAAAAAAAAGGAGGAATAAAAATGAAAAAAAATAATATGATATGTGAAAAAGAAAGAATACAAGAAGAATTTGAAAACGATTATTTATTTCAAGATGCAGAAGTACTAGAAATACCATCTGATTTAATACTTTATAGAATTTTAAAAATAAACGGTTTTAAGAGTGTAGTTACAGAGGAAGATGTTCAAAAATATACAAAAAGTTTAGTAGTTTCTTATCATAGAAATAAAGGAAATCTTCCAGAAAGTTTAGCACTCAATTATCCACATTTTGAAAATTATAATACAGATTTATTTGAAGAAGTACCATTAAAAAATAGAAAAATGGGAATTACTTTAAAAAAAGTAAGAGGAAAAGTAGAAAAAGAATTACAAGAATATCGTTTGGCTAGATTAGACATTCTTTTTAGAGAATATGGAAGTTATTTTAATAAAATTGTATTATTTGCTGAAGAGCAATATAAATTAAAAACAAAGGCAATGGAGACTGTTAAAAAACAAGGAAAAAAAGGAAATATTAGACCATTACAGTTTATTAAAAAGAAATATTTTAAATAGATGAATAAAATCATTTATTTTTTTTTACAATTTTTGCTATAATGGAATAGAAGTAGAAATGAAGTGATGATATGCCAATTATAAAAGTAATGGATGAAATATTAGCCAATAAAATAGCTGCAGGAGAAGTAGTAGAACGTTGTGCATCAGTTGTGAAAGAATTAGTTGAAAATAGTATTGATGCAGAAAGTACAGAAATTAAAATAGAGTTGATTGAATCAGGCACTAGAGAGATTAAGGTAACTGATAATGGAAAGGGAATGGAAAAGGAAGATGCAGTACTCGCATTTTCTCGTCATGCAACGAGTAAAATTGTAGATGAAGATGATTTGTATCATATAGATACATTAGGATTTAGAGGAGAAGCGCTTGCCTCTATAGCCAGTGTAAGTGATGTAACACTTAAAACATCAATAGGAGATATCGGGACATTCGTTCATATCAAAGGCGGTAAAGTATTAGAAGTAACTCCAGATGAAGCAAGACGTGGAACAATTATGTGTGTAAAAGATTTATTTTATAATACACCAGCTAGATTAAAGCATATGAAAAGTTTATATACAGAACTTGCTAGTATTACAGAATATATCAACAAATTAGCCCTTTCTCATCCAAATATTAAATTTGTCTTGACAAATAATGGTACAACTCTTTTAAATACTGATGGAAGTGGAATGTTATTAAAAACAATAAAAAGTATTTATGGAATTACAGTTGCTAGAAAAATGATGGAAATAAAAGGAGAAAATGATGATTATTTTGTAGAAGGCTTTGTTTCTATACCTGAAGTACATAGAGCTAACCGAAATCACATGGTAACACTTGTTAATGGAAGGGTAGTCAGAAATGCTGAACTTAATAGAGTGATAAATGATAGTTATCATTCTTTTAAACCAGATAATCGTTATCCAATTACAGTGCTTAATATTACAGTAGATCCTAGTTTAATTGATGTCAATATTCATCCAACAAAAATGGATATAAAATTCAGCAAATTAGAAGACTTATCAACACTAATAGAAAAACTAATAAAGAATGTATTACATAAAAAAGTATTGATACCAGAAGCAATGCCAAAAGAAGTAAAAAAAGAAGAAAAAACAAATGCATTTGTGGAGTCGATACGCAAACCAATTTATAGAGAACAGAAATTAGAATTTTTCGTTAGTGAACCAGAAGAGAGTGAATCAAAAGAAATTCATTTTTTAGATGATGAACCTGTATTAAATATAAATACAGATTTAGTAGAAACAAATGAAGAAATCGTATTAGAACATTTAGAAGAAAAGGAGAATGAAAATCGTTTACCAGATTTATATCCTGTTGGACTTGTTCATGGAACTTATATTATTTGTCAAAATGATTTAGGAATGTATTT